>NZ_JBEPLZ010000014.1:0-134740 GCF_040545455.1 Enterocloster citroniae
CCATCTTCATCCTCCCTCATAAGTGTTCCAACTATATAGATAACTGCCTTTTCCAGTTCCTCCCTGGCAGGGCTGCCTATCTTCAAATTGCATTGCCGATCACGGAGATATGATACCATTGCTGTACCATCAATCGTCTTGTGTTCCAGTTTCATGTTTCACCTCCCCGGAATGCTTTCTGGCCCATTCTCTGTCCTTGTTACGGCACTTATCACACTCTCTCCACTGTTCAGGATCAAGAAAACGGCCACAGGAATCACAACGGTATGGATGCATCATTACCTGCCTCCTGCTGTTCTTTCTTTTTTACCCCAAGAATGCTGAATATGACATTATCATCTGTGTACTTAGCGGAATTGACGTACTCCTGTACTGCATTGATTTTTTCTACCGCCATCTGACCTTTAATGAACAGGTCCATAGGTACATTATTCATTTGGATATTAGATAAATTTGCCATCTTTACAATCCCCTTTCACTTGTGCTATGATATCTATAGTGTTATTTTCCATCTGGCCGACCGGAGTTCGCTGCTCCCTCGGCCTTTTTCTTGCCTTTCCGTTACCCCATCCATAAGGATTGATACCCAGCGATATAGCTGCACGGATGGTTCCGTTCATACGTCTGCTCATTGCTCTCCTCCCTTCACCACGCCCCCAATATCCACATCATGATCACTGCCGCAGCCACCACCATCCCAAACATCCAGAAGGATGCTATGATGATCCATCTCGCTGCTGTCATCAGGGGAGGTTCCTCCTCGTCACGCCTCTGTCTCATACACCTGTCCTCCCTCGTAGATCACGCGGATCTTGTCTCCGCTTACATCAGTTACTATGGCTTCATGCAATCCGGTGAAATTTACGCAGGCATCCAAGCCCGGGTAAACCGCCTCTAGGTACTGACGGATCCGGTGCTCTGCAAATGTCTTAGCCCTCATTGGCTGTCCCTCCCTTCTCCTCCGGTGGCATCTCTAGCCCTGTCCGCTCATAAAAATACTTCCTTGATATCATACCCGGCCGGGTTAGATAGCCTTTGCTTTCAAGCTCCTTATTCAACCTCTCAATAATCTTGTAAGAGTGACTTTTGGAATACGCCAACACTTCTGCCACATCATCAACGGTCATCATTGGTTTTACCATAAGTGGATCCTCCTTTCCTCATCTTTCCATTGACACGCATACGCGATAGTGGTATAGTCATTTTATCGAACGTATGTTTGTTTAGGCATTATTTTTCCCTCGTGAATAGATAATCTAAGTCGTACTTTGGAAACAGGACATTACGGATTGCTACTGCATCCTCGTGATAGAAACCTTTTTTGGTTTCACCATTTACCGTATCACTTACAGTTTGGTATCTACACCCAAGCAAGCTTCCTATCTGAGCAAATGTAACGCCTTCGTCCTTCATAGCCATCAAGAAATTTCTGTACATTTTTTTTCACCTCCTATTAATTCCGAATTCCGAATCGGATAAACCGATTATATTCTTAATTCAGTATTTTGTCAATGTAAAATATTCCCTTTGCCGAATTTATTCGGTAAAACGAATATTTTATATTTACAAAATTCTATTTTGGATATATAATGGGATTACTTAGAAAAAGAGGTCGTGATTATGGAAAAAGCAAAAATTTTAGAACGATTAATAAAAGAACAAGGCTATAGCCTTAAATCATTCGCATCAAAGTGCGGTCTCCCATATACCACGCTTTACGGGATAATGAAAAATGGTGTTGGTAAAGCAACTGTTGACAATGTAATGGCTATATGTCATGGACTTGGCATCACTATGGATGATTTAGAGAAAATGGCAAATGATAAAAAAATCATAAGGCCAGAACCTACTTATGCGGATGTTGAACGCCTTGTAGCTAGAAATGGTAAACAGATGTCTGCCGACCAAAAACTACGCCTAATCAAACTGTTGTCCGAAATAGACGATGAGGATTGATTTAATTGAATCACGATTTCATACTTAGCAAAGTTATTGAAACTTATGCTTATTGTGACTTTAAAAAGTTTCCATTTGATTGTTTTAAGGCAATTAAAATGTATGGATACCGAATTTTCACGTACAGTGAACTGAAGGAAAAGAGTCCGGAAGCTTATGAATTGTGCGTAGCCTGCTCTGACGAATCCTATAAGGATCCTTTTAGTAAGACGGTCGCATTCAACGAGCATATGCCGACTGATAGAATTACATTTTCAATGGCTCATGAATTAGGACATATTGTACTTGATCATCCATGTAAAACAGATTACTACGAAGCGGAAGCCAATTGTTTTGCCAGTTATCTGTTGGCTCCTAGAATGGCCATACATTACTGTAGATGCAAAAACTCATGGGAGGTTGAGCACCACTTTGGAATATCGTCAGATGCTGCGGATTGTGCCTTTGATGATTACCAAAAATGGCGCAGACGTGCAACCCATAAGATGTATCCTATTGATTGGATCGTTTACCAATATTTTTACCACCCAGAGTTTAAAAGGTTTATCTGCGGTGAAAATCAATGCCTCTATTGTGGACGGACTTTTTATAACCATCCGGGGGACTGCATTTGCCCTATATGTTATGCCAAGGTCAACCAGGAACCCTACGGATTGAGCAACTTGATTCTTTCTAAAAAACGCATAGGAAAAGCAATGACGGCATGTTAAAAAAATATATATCAAGAGAGGTTATATTATGGGAATCAAAGATCTGATGAAAAATGCCGCGGATGGCGCAACGGGTTTAGTGAAAAATGAATTAGCAAAGATGGATTCAGAAAGACAATTGGCTGTTCGGAGGCAAAGTCAAGTGAGTGCCTTTGTCACCATAAAAAATGGCCCTATCGGACTAAATGGACCCAATACTATCCGTCAGCGGCAGGAAGATGGCCTTGTATACTTTGGTACGGATGAGGCCAAACTTTATCAATTAATTGATTACTCTTGGGATGGTCCACTCTATGGCTCTGTATCAAATACTCAAACAACAGGAACCAATAATAGTCAAACAACAAAAAAAGGAAAAGCCGGGAAAATGACAGCAGGTGCTGTTGTTGGAACTTTCTTGTTGCCTGGAATTGGAACGGCTGTTGGCGCAGCAATTGGTGCCGGGGGCAAAGGAAAGTCTGCCACTCAAAGTACCATGTCTTCTAATTCTCGGCAGGTGACACAACAAGTTGAGCAAGCAGGGACTGCCGTATTAAAACTTCGCCGTATAAATGACGGAATGGTGTTCCCAATTTCCATAGCCTGTACTACTGAAATAGATGCCCAAATAAGATGTTTTCAGATCATACAAGAACCGTCCGTTGCTGAAGTATCCAAAAATACCGCGGATGCCCTTAAAGGTATTAAGGCACTTAAGGAATTATTAGATATGGGAGCTATATCAGAAGAAGAATTTGAATTCAAGAAAAAGCAGTTATTAAATTCATGATATGAAAAAGCCCCTGTGCTACCAACACAGAAGCTTTTCACATAGATTTCTCTTACCGGACGAATCCAGAAAGATATAATCAACAAACACACCTGAATTATATCATTCCTGGAGCGTCCTGGCAAGGGGCGTATTTTTTATACTCATTTTGAGATAGGAGGAATGATACATGCCATCATATTATGATGAGAACCAGAAGACCTGGTACTGCAAATTTTATTATACCGACTGGACAGGTCAGCGCAAACAGAAACTAAAACGTGGATTCCCACGCCAGCGTGACGCAAAGGACTGGGAGCGTAATTTCTTAGAAAAGCAGCAAGGAAGCCCGGATATGGCCTTTAAATCCCTTTGTGAGCTGTATCTGGAAGACTCTCGAAAGAACTGCAAACTTTCCAGCTACAAAATCAAAAAATCGCTCTGTGATACCCATATCCTCCCATATTTCAAGGATAAGCCTATCAACAAAATTCGTCCTGCCGATATACGAAAATGGCAGAATACTATTAAAGAATCCATCAGCAGCGAGGTACACCAGAAAAACATAAACCAACAGTTCTCCAGCATCATGAACTTTGCAGTCCGTTATTATGGCTTAAGAAAGAACCCTTGCAGCATCGCGGGATCCATAGGCAGACGCAAAGCCCGTAAAATGGATTTCTGGACATTAGACGAATTTAATCGGTTTATAGTCCAGGTGAATGATTTACCGCTCAAGATGGCCTATCTGGTACTGTTTTATGCGGGGCTGAGGCTCGGTGAACTACTTGCTCTTACCAGGAGTGACCTCAGCGTACCATCCAGAACACTTACAATAAGCAAAACCTATCACAGATATGATAAGGCTGATCTGATTACGTCACCAAAAACTGACAACAGCTATCGCACCATAACGCTTCCCCCTCTCCTGGTGGATGCCCTATCCGATTACATTGAACGTAATTATGATATGCAGCCTGGAGATCGTTTGTTTCCTCAAGTCACAGAATTTAAGCTACGCTATTGGAAGAAGGAAGCTTGCAACGCATCCGGTGTAAAGGTCATCCGTCTGCATGATATTCGACACAGCCATGTATCTTTGCTTATTGATATGGGTTTTTCCCCACATCTGATAGCGGAACGCATCGGAGACACTGTCCAGATGGTAAATGAAGTATACGGACACCTGTATCCGAACCGTCATGCAGAAGTTGCTAACAAATTGCAAGAAATAGTATCATTGTAGTATCACACAATCAAGTAACGGGCATAAATCCTAGTAAAATCAATACTCTCCAGTCCTTTTGCAATAAAATCCGACATTTTACAAGCAGATTTTTTTATTTCCGGCCGCCCTGGTTTTATGCAATATGACTGTCCCATTTCCTCATCATTCGTATGAAAACAGTAAAGAAAATGATCCCCTTTACAATGCTGGAAATCGTCAGCGCCCACCAGATCCCATTCAGCCCCATGGCTGTACCGCCCAGAAGTATGGCCAGCGGAATACGGGCAGCGGTAAAGATAATGGTTATGACGGATGCCTCCATGGTCTTTCCCATACCGGACATGGCGCCAACAGTCATCAGCTCCACACACATGAACATTTCCGAAAATCCGATAATGCGCAGATAATCCGCTCCCGCAGGAATCACTTCCGCTTCATGGATAAACAGGCTGAAGATTGGTACAGCACCCAAAATCAGCAGACAGGTGGTAAAGATGCCCCAGACAAACATGATGCCTGCGGCTGTCATATATCCCTTTTTCACCCGCTTTAGGTTTCCTGCCCCATAGTTCTGCCCCACAAACGCATTGATGGCAGACCCGAAGCCGTCTGCCGTCATCCATGAAATGGACTCAATCTGCCCTCCTACCCTCTGGACGGCTACCGCAGTATCCCCCCAGGAAGTGACAAAG
Source organism: Enterocloster citroniae (assembly GCF_040545455.1). Lineage (NCBI taxonomy): Bacteria > Bacillati > Bacillota > Clostridia > Lachnospirales > Lachnospiraceae > Enterocloster > Enterocloster citroniae. The sequence goes on from NZ_JBEPLZ010000014.1 coordinate 5,335, forward strand.
CGGGTCAGGACCATGGAAATGCCGCAGTACAGCATACTCTGGACCGAGGAAGGAAATCCGATCCTTATCATGGTTTTAATATTGGAAAGGGGAGTGGGGTTCCATATGCGCATCTGGGCTGCCAGCACCGGATCCCTTCTCATGGCCAGGACAAGCACCAGGGCCACAATAAACTGGGCGGAAACCGTTGCTATGGCAGCGCCAGCCACTCCCAAGCCAGGGACGGGTCCCAGGCCAAAAATCAGAAGCGGATCCAGCACTATGTTGGCTCCCATTCCAATGCAGTTTGCAATAAATGGCGTCCTGCTGTTGCCGGATGCCGTATACAGTCCGGTCAAGGTCTGCCCGATAAAAGCAAACACAATAAGACCGCATGCGATCCTGAGATATAAAATTGCGTTCTCCACCACCATGGGTGAATTGAGATGGAAAAACCCGATCAGAGGACCGGCCAGCATATTGGTCAGCACCCCATATGCGATTGCCAGGCCCAATGCCAGCTGCAGAGCGCCTTTGCCGTACTGCACCGCTTCCGCAAGATTTCCCTCACCATGCGCATGGGCAGACTTTACCTGTCCCCCCATCCTGGCCAGCGTAACCACACCGGAGGACAGCCATGTATACATGGCGGCTGCCCCCACTGCCGCAACTGCATCGCTGCCCACCATACCGATCCAGGCCATATCCGTCAGGTTATAGGCTGTCTGCACCAGGGACGTGGCCATTATGGGGAGTGCCAGCCCGGTCAGGGATCTGAGGATCTTTCCATGTAATAAATCAATATTCTTCTTCACAAATTTCACCTGTCACTTTAATATTAGCATGCCATATATAATTCTCATTGGATATAAAACTTCTATTACTATACTATCTTTCGACTTTATATGCAATATGGAAGACTCATGTCTTTAAGTGATCTGGTGACCGGCTTTCATCCACCTGGAAGACAGCCTGGAGGATCAGACGCTGATTTCCGTTCACACAGGTGGACAGTGTGATGACCCGGTCTTCCCCTCCCGGAATCACACCTGTATCATAGATGGAGGCCTGCCGCATTTCCTCTAAATACTCTGTCCATTCCTCTTTCAGAAGGTTTGTCCTGTAGGCGCCCGCATCATTTTCACTGCGGATCTGGCAGGAAAAGACGGGGCACTCCCTCCATCTGCCATAATAAAATATTCTGATAAAAGGGTTTTGCTGAAAAAATGATTTGTCCCTATATTGTTTTAATCCTGCAAACATGGACCCATCCTTCATGTTATGGCCGTAGAGGATGGTATGATTTGCCGTCAAAGGGACTGTGGTGCTGTCCGCGAAAATGCTGCCCGCTATATGCTCCTCCCGGTTAAACTGATGAGTCAGGTAATACTGGTTATTCTCATGCTGTACCACCGGATATCCAATTGCGGTTCCAGGAATGGAGAGCCAGAATCGATAGTCCGGATTAATCCTGAGCAAAGCAGGCTCATCAATGTCAGGCACAGCCTCCTGCGCCTCTCCCTGAATTTCCTCTCGTACCTTCTCCTGTGTCACCCTCTGCATCTCCTTTGGCATTGCTTCACAGCCCTTTTCGTTTTTATATGCGATCCGGCGCACGGATTCATAATAATCCCTTCCGTTGGCGTATACTGCCATGGTTTTTGCAAGCCATCCTCCACTGATGATAAAACCTGCCAGAAACAGAGCCGGTACTGCCCCTGAAATGCGGCCGGCCCCTGTTTTCATCTTAAAAGCCGCTGCAGAGGCAGTAAGCACAACAAGAGCGAGAAGCGCAGAATATTCTTTTATTTTCCCGGAACCGGATGCTTCACGGTCACCGCCTGCCCATAAAACTCCGGTCCGGCCCTCATTGTTTTCCTGCTGCCTGATATCATTATGATCAAGAAACACACTTCGGTTTACCTCTCCGCTATATGAAGCATTGCAGTCTGCTACCAGCTTTCTTCCCCTGACAGTCAAATCCCTGTACATCACTCCATTCTTTTCATATGGTTCTCCTTTCCACCGGATCCGGTCAATCTTATATGATTCCTCCGGCAATCCGGCCTGGGATAGAAGGATTTTTTCATATTCTGCAAGCAGATTCCCATATTCATTTCCTGGCGGGTCATCGCTCTCTGGTCCGGCCCCTAGGAATCCATCATCCAGCAGTACATCCCCCATCAGTACATCCCCCATCAGATAACCATCCGCCCCATAATCCGTCACCGTCACATCCAGGTAAAGGTCTTCCACCCAGCGCTCATTGGAAAAATGGCATTCTGCCAGGGGAAGCAGAACCTTTTTTCCTATCCCCGTCTGTGCATCATAGGCCCATATCCAGGCAGCCTGGGGCACGGGGTCTTTTCCCTCCATTCCGTCATATATGATCTCACCCGAAACATAGATGGTTTCCTTTCCGTCATGGCCTATCCCTCCATTATCGTTCTTGGGGGCAGCCATGACCATACTTGGAAATACGGCTGCAATCGTAATTAAAAACAGGATAACCACTGCTGCTTTTTTCTTAATGGTCCATTTTCTTATTCCATCCCTTCTTATGCTGAAAATGAATCCGGCCATACACAGAACAGCTGTAACCGACACGGCCAGGACCGGCAGATCATCCCCTGTCTGGATCTTATGCTTGAATCCTGTGCCGAAATGAAACGTACCTTTTCCAAATCTCTGGTCCACCTTATATACGGCTGTGATCCTGCCGATCCGTTTCTGGGGAAGCTCCTTTTTCCAGTTGTAAACAGTTGTATTTCCCCTTATATCCCCATTCTCCTCCACAGTAAATTCATATACCGTATCATCCACCGCATATTCCTGGGGCGGAGTGATCTCCTGGATGGTATATGTGCCTGGGAGATCCGGCCGGAATAGAAGTGTTCCGTCCTCTCCTGTCTCTCCTTCATACACGGATTCCATTGGCACATGCGCCCGTTTCATGCACAGCCGGGCACCGCTAAGGGGCTGTCCCGTAGTTCCGTCCAGTTTTGTGATGACCACCTTCATTTCCTGATTTATGATCTCATATATCCCACGGATAATGTCCGGACCGCTGACCGTAAAACTGTAAATGTCCTGGTTCAGGGCATAACCTGCAGGAGCCTTTGTTTCCTTAAAGGTATAGGTTCCGTCTTTTGGTTTCTTAATCCGTACTCTCCCCGTATCATCGCTGACTGAGGTTCCTATTACATTTCCCCGTTGGTCATAAAAGGTAAATTCAGCTCCCTTAAGAGCCGCTCCAAGGGCATTTACTTTTTTAAAGAGAATGTATTCAGTCACCAGGCCAGGCTTCTCCCCGCCGCCGGAGGAGGAGGCGGCCCTGTTTTCAAAGCGGAATACCTGTACGGACTGATGGCTGTCTTCCACTGTGATCTCCTGATCCTGCGCCTTTTTGTAGCCGGATGGCGCCTGCACCTCGTGAATCCTGTAAATCCCCGGATCCAGCCCATAAAATATCTGGCCGCTTTCTTCCTCCGAGGTCCACTCCCTGATTATCCGGTCATTCTCGGTTTGGATCAGCTGAAGCCTGGCTCCTGCCAGCAGAGTGTCCGTTCCTGCTTTTGTCTTTTGGACTTCTACAATGGTCGAATAGTTGCGCATGATCAGCCGCGGGACCTCCTCCAACCCATCTGTAACCGTAAATTCAATAGGCTTTGCCAGAAGTTTAAATCCGTCCGCAGCCTTTATCTCTATAAGGCGGTATTTTCCTGCAGACAGGTTCTTCGTGCAATGGCCCTGCTTGCCGGTTATCCATTCATCCACCGGTATCCAGGTAAAACTCTCTGTATTCCCTGTTTCTTCCCTGTTTTCATCTGCCCACTGTTCAATCCGCAGCGTAACTCCTGCCAGCAGTTCCCCGGTATCCCCGAGCAGTTTTTCAGTGATCACCCGATTGGAATCATTGGTAGGATTGTATTCTGCTATGATCAGGTCTGTCAGTTCATTTTTGTATTCAAACTGGAATTCATATGGTTTCAAGGTCATCATATGGCCTTCTGCTGCTTTTATTTCTTCGCATACATATGTATAGGACTGGAAATTTCCATTGGGATCCATGGTTCCAATCGGCTGGGGTGCAAACTGCGCCGTCCCCATGGAATCTGTGGTTATCTTTTCACAAATTTGATTCAATGTCTTGTTCACCAGCTGGAACTGGGCCCCCTCCAGCTTTTGGCCGGGGTCGTCTGTATCGCTCTTGGTTATTTTAAGGATCCCATCCGGGATCTCATCTGTCATTTCCACTTTTTGCAGGACTTTGGTGTCCACAATGGAAAATGGGATATCCACGGACTGCAGGAATCCATAGGGCGTTGTCACTTCCCTCAGGATATAATTCCCCTCGGGTATGTATTTTATAAGATGGGGTTTTAAATCTCCGGGCTTAAATCCGTCCGGGATAGCTCCACATTCCTGGTCCTCCACCCCATACCTGCCATCCAGGCCGCTGATCCATTCCACTGTGACGTCCTCATATCCTCCATCCTCAGCAGGCTGATGAATCACCAGGGGAGATCCGGCCGGATTTCCCTCTCCATCCGCCTGGTAAATGGCAAGACTTGCCCCGTTCACCTCTTTGCCTCCGGTTATGTGTACCTTTGAAACTTCAAGCGTCAGTGGAATGTCACCCATTTCCCCGTACTGGATTTCTTCTAAATGTCCTTTTTCCTCCACGGTCATTAGGACCGGATCTGATGTGGCATATCCTTTTGGGGTTGCTGACTCTGTCAGTACATAGGCACCGGGAGGCAGATATTCCAGACGAGTGGTTCCATGTTCCGTATAATAACAGCGGCCCTGGAAGGTGCCCGGGATGTGTCTGAACTCATAATCATATTTCATGATAGGATGGCTTCCGCCTGCGTCAGACACCACCCGCCCGGTTGCGGCCACCTCCTGCCCGTCCTTGTAGGTCGCTGCGCGGAAGGTGAATATCCTGCCGTCCTCATCGTACTGCGGGATTCCATCCAAAACAGAGGGCTGTCCATGCTCGTCCAGCTTTGCATGGTACAAGGTCAGCCATGCCTCACTGTCCTCATAGATCACATCACTGTTTTCCGTATCATACTTACGTATTTCAATGGAAGTAAAATCATCCTCCATCTCAAAGCTCTGTACATTCCCGGTTTCCTCTATATCAATATTGACTGATGCTGACCGGACATATCCCTGTTCGTACGGACAGATTGTTTCCTCCAGCACATATGATCCTGTGGGAATATGGTCGATCCAATGGGGCTGTACAGACGGGATCGGCTGTCCTTGGGGATCCAGCTTGATATTCCCGTCATCACCATACTGGTATCCGCTGATCCAGGCTGCATATACGCTGCCCTTTTTGTAGATCCCATCCTCCCCCTTCACCGGATTCCCGCTGCTGTCCAGCTTGGCCTGATATAATGTCATGGATGCGCCCTGGATTTCTTTTTGAGTCCGCACATCTATTTTGGCAAATGCAGTTTTAGTGAATTCATTCTGCATAAAATACGTTTGGACCTCCTCCGTGTCCCGGAGTATGATCCCCATATGCCTTGCCTGGATATAACCCTGGCTGTAGGGCACTGTTTCCTCCTGTAGGATATATGCGCCAAAAGGAAGACGGGTAATGGAATGCACGGCCCCCTGCCCTTCCGGGACTCCGTGGGGGTCTGTGCTTTCATCCGTCACCCAGGCTTCATCCTTTGTCACCACCGCTCCGTCAACATAATAGATGGGCAGGGCATTTTCATCATCCTTGTCCGTCTTATTCTCATAAATGGTCTGACCCGTACCGTCATCCAGCACCTGAATGGATCTTATCAGTTCCTTGTCCCCCTGACTGTCCACGGTATAGGCAAGGATACGTCCGTAATCATCATATACATATGCCATGCCTGTTCCTGCATCCGCATAACACAGTGGATTGCCCCGCTTATCCAGGACCAGCAGTTCACCGGTATCCGGGTCTTTCCGGGTATCCACAGTATCCAGGTCGTAAAAATATAAATGGACCGGTTCATTTTCCACCCAAACAGCATCCCATACATCCAGTGCCGCCTGACCGCTGTCCTGACCTGTGACACGAATCTCCTTATGGGTTCCTGTATTGGTGTCCGTGATCTTTCTTACTTTCCCCTTCTCCCACAATACAGTGACGCCTTTGTATGTATGTTCCCCTGTCCGCTCAAGCTCCGCCGCTTTATATAAGGACAACCTGGCCCCGGATACCGGTATATCAAACCGGATTCCTTTGCCGGTAAAAGTCCCATCCCATTCATAGAGCAGTTTTACCCCCTTCATAGCCTTCAGGGATTTTTCACTCCCCTCAACTATATGCTCAGAGTATACGTCCAGGGCTTTGGTTACATTGCCGTACCAATCCATTTTCTCAGGATCATAGGTGATGTCCCTTACATCTCCCCGCTCCTCCAGCTTTTCCTTTCGTCCGCGGACTTTATACGTCAGCAGGTCTCCGGTATCGTTCACCGTGATATCTCCATCAAATCCTCCGCTGGATTCTGTTATCCCCTGATTATCTGTCCTTTGAAGTCCGTTCTGGTTGCCTGTCATGGAATCACCGTCCTCCACTTTGCGTATCTCAATTCTGGAAGGATAATCCTGCACGTTTATCCGGCTCACTGTTTCAGTCCGGAACATATCACTTTCCCCTGGTACAGGAACAGCGTATTGATACCTTACAGCAGGTTCCGGTTCCCACCCTTTGGTGGTTCCGTCCGTATTTCTCTGCTCGCTGTAGTAGATCACATCATCCCCATAAATCTCAAATGCCACCGGACGGCTTTTCGTATATCCTTCCGGCGCCTGGATCTCCACCAGGACATACGCGCCTGCGCCCAATGGTTTATATGTTACAATGTATCCCACCGGTACTTTTTGTGCCTGTCCATCTATGGTCACTTCCCGGACAGTGGAATATGCCCTAAAGATCCCGGTCTCATTTCCCTCCCTATCCTCCTGCTTGACCAGCTGGGTTTCATCATACTGCGGGATCCCTTCCCGGTCCAGACGGATCGGCAGGTCGTCATTGTCAGCATTGCTCTGCCCCACTCTTGGATAAAGTATATGGTTTCCATCCGCATCTTTTACCGGATTTCCTTCCCAGTCAACCGCTTTTCCAAACAATACATCCCCGGTCCCGGCAACCGCGCCGGTCCCGTTCTTAGCCACATCACGTTTTGCCGCATACAGTTTAAACAAGGCCCCATCATGTATTATGTTTTCGCCTGTCTCCCCATCCAGCTTTTCAATCCGGATCCGGGTACGATAATATGTATCCTCAAAATCCTCCTGGGCAAATGCCACAAAGTTAAAATCCGATCCGCTGCCGGACGGTATGAGCGTCTCCACATCTCCCGTATCCGGATTTACACGGTCTGTGGCAGGCGCCAGCACGGTCCAGGGGACCAGCATGGGGGCAAACTTTCCGTCTATGGCAGTCTGCACTCCGGTCATAACGGATACGTGATCCCTTATCTCCGTCTGACCGCTCTCCGTCTCATATCCATGGTAGGCCACCTTGTCCAGCCAACCTGCATCCTCGCTCTGTGAGGTGTATCCAAGATAGTAGGCTTTCACAGATGCATTCTTTCCCTCCATATATTCCGGCTCATGAGGTTCCGCCTCGGTCAGGCTGTGCCCCGGGCGAATATCTTTATCCAGTCCATACTTGAATACCTCAAAGTCGCCATCCTGGCCATGTGCCTGAATGATATGTGATTCCTCGTTAAAGCGGATACTATACTTCCTGATCAGGTCCTCAGGGGTGTCCATAGAATTAAAACGGTAGTAGGGATCTCCTGTCTGGTAGTTCACCTCTGTTTCCCCTGTATTTTCATCCTGTCCCATATAGGGTACAAACGGCAATGTTATCTCCTTGGGATAGTCCTTATTAAAATGACGGTTTGCCAGTTCCTTCCCGGTATCAGAGGGCGTCTGCTCCGCTATGACATAGGTGCCGTACGCAAGCATGATGGAATGATTATAATAATCATCCTTCCCATTTTTGGTGTTGCACTGCAGGGTGGTCTTATCCCCATCCGCCCCGCCTCCCGGGTCTTTGTCCCAGGCAATTGCAAGACGGTCATCCAGCCCGATAAAAATATCCAGATAGTCTGCTGCCTGGGCCTCTGCCTTTTTAAGGGCCTTTTCGTACGCCTTATCACTGTTTAGGTCCGGTTCTGCTGCCAGGATCTCCTCTTTATATCCTTGGATGTCGTAATAGTCAATGGCAAACTGTTTTACTGCCTGTGCCGGGTATGTATCTCCTTTCTTCTGCCCGGCCCCATACATGGCGTCAAAAAACTTGGCGTAATGGTATGTTCCATCCTCTTTTGTCTCCAGGAGCCTGGTGCCGTGGCCATCTTTTGGAGGCAGATATATTTTCTGGACATCTCCCTTATATCCCTGGATCCCTATATCTTCTGAGACGATCTTTCCCCTTTCGTCCACGAAAATGTTCTCCAGATTGCTTTTAAGGTATGCCTTAAACTTAAACTGGTTCAGTACCTTGGCGCCCTGAGAGGCATTTCCATGGTTAAATAGTCCCAGAAGCACGGTGGCAGGATCATTGTGCAGGGAACCATATGTATTCACACCCTCATAGGATGCCTGGGATATATCCTTTGTGATCTTAATGGACTGTTTGATGGCGCGCTCCAGAACCTGCACCGGCCTCTCCCCCGTACCTCCGTCCTGAAAAGGCTGATTCTGCCCCGGGTAGGCCAGGGTCTGAGTCACCATATAGCTGCCCTCATCCATGGCCGGAACGGACACGCATACACTGACACCGGCCCCCGCCACGTCAGTCAGGTACTGGTTAAAAGGCATTTCCATACCTTCATAATCAATGGTTTTCCTGGTTGTCACTGCACGGTACGTGGTTTTTACCGCCAAACCGGTGTGGCTCCAATCAGTGTTGTTTTCCTCGTGGATCACATAGGTGCCGGAAGCTGTTTGATAATCGGCCCTGGTCGGAATCAGTTTTTCATATTCACAAACCTCCTCCCTGCCCTCATATGTTACGATCCGGTCCATCACCGGGATCGGGTTTCCCACGCGGTCCAGAAGCACTTCCCCTTTTTCATAAGTTTCATAAACCGGCTGGTAAACAGTCCGGATCAATGCGGTAAGATCATCCCCGTAGGTAACCGGTTCCCCAATTTCCCGCTTTTCGCGGACCGATACGGTTTTACTTTTTAAATTGTACTCCCCTTTGAGATATTCAATCCAGTATTCTACCTCATCGGCCGGCCCTCCCTCCAAATCCGCTGTCTTGCGGACATAAAGCTTCTGGGTGGAGGAATCATACACTGCCGGGTAGGGATCGCTTACGGCTGAGTAATTGTATAAAAGCCTGGCATAATAATCCCCGTTCTTCTGGTAGATGTACTCCACCTGTCCGCAGTCGTAAAAGCTATGGTCCGTATACCAATCCAACATCTCGGCGGCTGCCTGGGCATTGGTGGATCCCGCCAGCCGTATATCAGCCCATGCGGAAGTTCCAGGGGCAGTCTTATACCCCATCTGATCCAACATGGTATTGACCTGCTCAGACAGATAATTTTCATCTATTGTCTGTCCCCATTTGCTCATATCCTCCGGCGCCGCGCTGCCGCCGGGATAGGGGGCTGTCCGGAAACGGTAACAGAAGGTTTCCCCAAACGGTACGCCTTCCTCTGAATTACCGCCCGTTTCCTCTTTTATCATGGGATTGCCGTTTGCGTCTGTTTTATACTCCCCGCCCTTTGCTTTCTGATAGACAGGATTCCCATTCTCGTCCAATTTGGGCTGCAGGGAGCTTCCCGTGACCACCTTCACATTTTCTGTTTGTCTTTCAGTGTCAACTTTATAAAACTCCGTTCCCTGCGGATATCCGCTGACCAGGATATCAAAGCCATTTTCCGTCTTATAATTTTCTATGATAAAATCATTCCAGGAACCATCCGCATCCATATTATTATAGTCTGACAGTCCTCCTGCCACCCAGGCCTGTCCTGCTTCCCTTATTGTGGTGGTTCCTTCCTGGGTGCGGTTGCTTTCTGTCAGGGAAATGCCGCTCACCGACAACTCATATCCTTCGGACCGGCTCAGTTCCCTGATGTAGTAATTTCCCAAAAGAAGGGGCCGGCCGATCCACTGGTTTCCATTAACCGCTGCATTATCCGGGTATGTAATGGTTCCAAATCCCTCTGGCGAGGAAGTGATGGAAGAACCATTGTATAAACTCTCCTGGCCCGTGGCATTGTCAGGGGATTTTAAGTTCCCGTCCAAATCCAGGCTTGTTCCCGGCTTCTCCGTAAATACCAGGAATGAGGCATCGCCGTTCTTATCTGTTGCAGCTACTGCCACCAGGTCATTCAGGTTATATATGATATGGGATTTTCCATCCGGATGGATCAGGTCCTGGGCTGCGAACAGGCCGTATACAGCCCCCTCTAAGGTTCCATCCCCCTGGGCCAGGCCATAGCTTCCCTCCCCGTCAGTCCGGTACAATTCCAAATCCCGTTTATTGATATGAATACGCCCTTCTGTCCGGTGATTCCAGATCTTAAACACATACAGGATCTCTCCGGGGTTTCCATATCCGGAAGGATCCAAGGGGTCCAGGCTGTCGTCAATAAAGTCCGGCAGAAACGCTGTTATGCTGTTGTCTTCATTGTCTGTAAAAAAGGAGGCAAAGAAACGGATAATCCCGCTGCCTTCCCCAGGCTGTTCCTTTTGGTCTTCCCTAAAGGTGATGTCTGCTTCAAAAGATGGATGGATTGGATTTCTTGTGTATTCATATACTTCGTAGCCATCTGCTTCCTCATCTTTGTCAGCCGCCTGTGTCATATTGTCATTTTGTTTAGATGCATTACTTCCCGTGGCGTGGGGAGAAAAAAGGATGGTCCGATGGTGAGGCCTGGCAGAAGCTGTAATAGATGACATTAGATACGCAGAGGCCGCCTCAGGCTGACGGCCGTTATTTGGCTCGTCTTCCTGGCTTTCATTCGCTGAGCCATTGTCTGGCGGATCATTGGTTTCTGAATCATTGGTTTCTGGATCATTGGTTTCTGAGTTTTGTTTTTCGGAATCGCTGGTTTCAGGAGATCCAGTCTCGTCCTTTTCGCTTTCTGTACCATCGTGGTCAGGTCGGATGATCTCTGAATCCGCACTTCCTGATTCATTGTCTTCAGGATTTTTGATTCCGTCCTCTTCCATCCCTTTGTTATCGCTGCTGTCATTCTCAGACTCATGGTTGTCTGAACCTTCACTTTCAGTATCATCAGCTTCCATCCTTTCAGATTCAGAGGGCAGGGATTCCTGACTGATTTCTGCCGTGCTTTCCACAGGTGCCTTAATCTGTTTTTCCTCTTTTTCCTTTTTGATGCTGAGTATACTGCGCCGTTCATTTAATTCCAGATCATGTCCCTCCGGAAGAGGATACGTATATCCTTTCCGCATATTGATCTCTGACAGAACTGTATACACTGGATCAAACAGAGTTCCGATCACACTGCGGCTTTTATGATCTCCCGCTCTTGCGCTGCCTCCTGCCTGTGCTGATGCAAGTATTACACGCTCTATCTCTTTATCATCATTGTGTCTGCCATGGAGAATATAACCGGTGCGGGCTGTTTTTTCCTGCAGATGGTAACTGTATTCCAAATGAATAAAGTTTTCATATGTTATATCTCTGTCCTCTAACATGTTCTCCATAGCAGTTGTATCCTGACCATGATCATCTTCATCATCGTTCTGCACATGAAAATCACATGTGGCAATGCACAGTTCCTGTTCAGCCATCCACTGCCGGCGCAGCCGTTCATTTTCTTCATCACAACTGCATTCCTCTGCCTCTTCCGCTTCCCCTTCTCCTCCTTCACCTTCGTGATCACACTGGATCCAATCCGGCGCAGGATGCCCCATACAATACGTTTTATTGTAATGGTAGTACCTTGTGTCGCTGTGCCTGGCCTGTCCGTTGGTATCTGTAGTAATGGCACTGCAAATATACTCAGTGTGCGGCTCCGGGGACATACAATTCAGATAAACCTCACCCGTGATTCCCTCCGGTTCCCCTTCCTTGTATTCATCTTCATTAACCTGGGAAAAATCAAAGTCTTCCCAAACATTGAATGTAGTGCCCTCCAATGGTTGGTTGGTTTCAGCACAGTATTTTTCAAGGCTTATGTTGTAATCGCTTTGGAAGGTTTCTTTGTGGCGGTATAGTTCTAGTTGCCCGCTTTCAGATGCTCCTGGCTCTAAAGATACTATCTCAAACTGGATTACCGCTGGTATATGTTCATCCTCAAAGCGGCCAACTTGATACTGAAAGCCAGGCGGTGAGAATATCTCAGCATGATATTGAACATCTGTTCCCGGCAGTTCAGATGACCGTATAACGCCTTTTGGTTCTGCGGCACCATTATAATTAAATGTGATACTCCTCCCATCCCCATCTAAACTATATGACCAATCAGAATCAGGAAATACCCAACTTGCTTCTCGGATAACGGGATATGCGCTTATATCCAATGTAAGAAAATATCCCCCATTATTTAGTATCATCTTTTGCTGAGTCCCGTTCCAACTTGGTAAAACAGCAGATGAACTATATCTTTCCTCTTCAGAAATAACAAATTGCTTCATATCTTCATAGTATCTCATTACACCGCTGCCCAAAATTGGGACTAATTGTTGCATGGCCTGTTCCTGAGTATCCCAATCATCTGAATATCCCGCCATACATCCCCAAATATAAGTCTGTACAACAGCATACGGTATATTGGTTCGGTCTGTATAATAGAAGATCCAGTTATATGCACAGGTAACAGGCAAGAATTTATCAGCAGGACCAATTCCCGGTATTGTTTCTCCCTTTGAAACAATATATTTTTCGTAAGGAGCCGCGCTGCCATTAGGCATTCTCTTTCCCGGCTGAAGACAAAATGTTGGATTAGGCGGATCCGTACCTAATATTTGATAAAATCCCATTTCATTATGTTTTTGCCCAAATAAATATATGGTATGACCCTGAAAAATATTTTTCCTTCTTATTAAATTTACTGTATTCTCAGCGAATGAAGAATGATCCATAAACACGATTAATAACAATACAGCCAGAATAAGTGCTGTAGGGCGTTTGAATCTTTTTGGTGATCTCATGTTATTTTCCTCCGATAAAATAAAGCTATGGTTTCTGCCCTCTCAAGCAGCCCCATAGCTTTATATATTTATGCAACTATTTGTAACTGTTCAGGACATCCGAGTTTCCATATTAAATTTTCAAGGTACTTACATTTACATGTTCTTTTTAGAAAATGTTTGGAATAAATACCCTGAAATACAGAGTAGAAATAATAAGATAATCAGAAACTCCATCATTTGAATATAATAAATTGTATCCTTGTAATTCTGTTTAATTTGCTGATGCCAATCCGTCACTTCCTCCCCATTCTCCTGTTCCATGTCCACTGTCTCCTGCCTTTTTTTAATTAGTTCTTTCTGCACTTCATCTGTCTCTGTATGGATAATCAACTGATCTTCTTTTAATCGGTTTAATCCCATATAAACAGAACTGAGCAGACCCCTGGATTGTAAACTTGTTATTTCACCATCATTTTCACCTATCTCAAATAATGGCTTTAATACACTTCGTCCAACCAGTCTTCCTACGCTAAATCCTCCTGATCCTCCAGATGAATTTCCACGCATATACTTCATATCATCCTTGGTTCCTGGTAACTGATCCGGACCATTCATCCATAATTCATCATCTTCTGTCCCAAATATACCGTCTGGACCAGGCCGGACATTGGTTCCTTCCTGTTTCTCTTTATTATCATAACAATCATCCTCTGTTCCATATTGTCCATCCGGTCCGGGATGAATCAGCCGGTCATCCTCTGTTCCCGGCTTCCCATCCGGTCCATTCCAGTACACCTCATCATCCTCCGTACCAAATACTCCATCCAGGCCAGGACGCAGGTTCGTTCCCGGATAATCACAGCTGTTGTCCACCCAGTCGTCCTTTGTCCCCAGCTGGCCATCCAGGCCAGGATATATCAGCCGGTCATCCTCCGTTCCCGCTTCCCCATCCGGTCCATTCCAGTACACTTCATCATCTTTTGTACCAAATATCCCATCCATGCCAGGACGCAGGTTCGTTCCCGGATAATCACAGCTGTTGTCCACCCAGTCATCCTTTGTCCCGGATATTCCGTCTAAGCCGTTAAAAGCAAGAATATCATCCGCTGTTTCAAATTCATGATCCTGCCCCGGCCTTGTATTGGTTCCATCTTTATTGTCGCGATAATCATCCTTGGTCTGAAACGTTTTATCCGGACCGGAATATATCTTCAGCTCCTTTTCATCCATGTAATAATCATCTTCTGTTCCATATTGTCCGTCCTGCCCCGGATAAATTCTTTTGTCATCCCGTGTCCCGGCAAGGCCGTCTCTGCCATTTAGATAAAATGTATCATCCTCTGTATCCAGATCCCCATCAGGCCCGGGCCTTTGATTGGTGCCATTGCCAATATCGCGGTATATCAGGGTAAAGTATGCATATACCTGAAGATCCCCCGCAACCTGATATATATCTGTTTCCGCAACCTTCTTGAGATCGGATGGCCTTTGCTCCCCGAACATGATTCCTTCCTGATAAATATGACTGTATGGTTCTGCATACCACCCCAAAAACTTATAGGCTTCCATGGACGGCGTGGGCAGAATGCCGATGGCACTGTCATAGGTAACTGTCTTTTTCCTGCTCCCCCAAAAGGAATCCTGTGTATGAAATATAAGATCATACTGATTCGGTGACCACTGGGCATAATAGGTTGTGTCACTGCCTGGAACTGCGGTTTCCTCTGTAATCTTCTCGCCCCCGGTACGATCCGTGCCAAATCCAATCTGGGTATATCCCGGCCTTGTAAAAACAGGGAGTTCTCCTAAATTCAAGGTATACGAGAGAGCTTTTGTTATATTTTGAGTGCCGTCCAAACTGTCATGGTATGTAATATCATATTGATCAGGCTGCCATTGCGCATACAGCTGCAGATTGCCGGAATAGACAGGCGTCAAATTATTTACTGATTCCTTATCATAGTACACTGCTCCGCTTCCGTCCGGCTGCTCAGACCAATTTATAAAGCTGTGGTGATCCTTTTTAAAATTATTCGCCTTTAGGGGCTGAGTGATGTTGTAAACAAAGTCTTGGACTTCTGCCTTTTCTTCCCCATTGTTAGACAGGAATGTCACTGTATATGGATTATTTTTAACATCTGTTTTGGAATTGCACCCGTTCCGTACACATCTCTTGTAATAAGTCCCATCGTCCGCTCCGGTATAATAATTATTTTCCCATAAATGTCCCAATGCTGACGTTACCTGTGTCTCAGCAGTCCCGCAGCCTGCGCATGTTCTTTTCTTTAATCCCGTCTCAGTGCATGTGGCTGCCTTTACAATTGACCAGTCCCCATATGTATGCTGGCGTACCATTGTAAAGTAGTCTGTTTTCATAGGAATAGGGGACCAGGTACTCCCCTCAGAATCGCTGTCATAATAATATCCTCCGGCATTTACCTCTGATATGCTCCAGCTCCAGTGGGAACTGAGATTCATCTTAGAACCGGCATACCAATATGCATTCTCATCAATAGGGGCATAGACCCATTTATGGCCTTCTGCCCAGGTCTCGTGGTAATATTGCAGATTGGTCCAGGCTTTATCTGCTTTGTAAAAAATGATCACCTTGTGTTTGCTATTACTTGCCCCCAGGTAATCATTGATCGCCACCTGATTGCCATATTTCTTCGCCAGACCGCAGTCAATGATCAGCCGTCCGCCGTTGGGTATGTCGGAAGCCGTAAATATCGTAACATTACTGCTCCCTGCCAATGTTTTTTCAACTGCCGTCACATCCGCTCCACGGCTGAGGGACAACGGCATAATGCCAGGATCCGGATACTTATAATTCAATGCATTGCCAAGCACCTTCCCCTGCTCATCGCACCGATACCAGCATGGGTCAAGGTCCGCTTCATCTATCTCACTGTTGACAATGGTACCATAAAGATAATAGCTGTCAGAATCCGATCCCTCCTGTACATTTCCATAAATATGCAGAAAATCATACCTGGTATTATCATAATTAGACCCGGACAAAACTTCTGAACCAATTCTTCCATTTTGTTGTACTTCTATATTCTCTCCATATAGAAATGTCTGCAGTTCACTGTCTGTGATCCCCGCACTTTTGTAACGGTAGGGTGCCAGTACCATATCCTCACTCTGTATATCAACAGCCCGGGAATCCGAGAGATTTCCCTTCTCATCACAGGCATACCAGCCCATAATGCCTGAGGAGACTGTGTATATCCGGTATTGGGGACATCCGGTACGGTCCACAAAAAAGTAAAGATCCACTGTCCCGCGGCTGCCTTTTATATACCATGACGGCACTTGGGACGGCTTCAGCATGTTTACTTTGTCTATTATCACTCCTGACTCCGTACATTCCAGCCACTTGTCTTCCATCTCTGCATTAACAGCACGGCCATATATAAAATATCGGACAGGCGAATTATGTTTTAGCAGATCCTCCCCCAGCCACCACACATCATAAAAAGTGCCGTCATAGTTTTCCCCCAGTTCCGAATCCACGACTTCAAAGTCCATGGAGTTGACAATATGATCATCCACCCCATAAAGTTGGCAGGAAAGCTCACATGTTATATCAATACCCACCTCTGCGCTCTCCCACCGCAAAGGAGCCAGCACCCAGTCCTCCCACAACAGATCGATCCACTGGCTTTCATTTGTAACCCTTCCCCTTTCATCACATTCGTACCACTCTGCATCTGTTTCCTCGTCATAATATCCATAGATTCTGTGCTGGATATTTCCATACCTGTCTTCAAATTCATAGTGGGTCCTTCCCCCCAGTAAACGCCCTTTTATTTTCGTATACCAACTGGGCACATCCTCAGGTTCTGCAGACTCAAAATCAATTTCCACCACCGGCGTTCCCATCCGAACCTGCGGTTCGGATGGAGTTGCTTCTGACGGGCTGGCTTCTGACGGGCTGGCCTCAGATGGACTGGATTTTGACACATTTTCCCTCACCTTCCTCAATGCACCACCCCCTGTCCCATCTGAAATCAGACTTCCGGCATAAACAATTGAGTTGGTCAACATTGCCGTCATTAATACAATCATCCCTAATCCTTTTAATTGCATATTCGCTCTCCCCAATCTCCCTTACATTCTTACAAGAAATCATCTGCTTCCCGAACCATTACAGCCTTTAAAACCACCTCCATTTCAGTTATGCCATATATAAAATAAATGTAACTGACAGGACATCCGATGTGAAAACGGATGATACCGTACTCATTAACATACTAAAAATGATTGGATAAAATTTAACACATGGAGTTAGACACATAAACTTAGACACATAAACTTAGATGCATAAACTTAGATACACAGAGAAAGATTAACAAAGTAAACTATATGACATAAAATACACGGAATTAAATCTTCAACCCAATCATTATAACCTAATCAAAATTTAATACGTGAAAACCGGCCGATTCGGCCAATCAACCAGAACAAACCTGTTCTGAAGAAGCTGACACAGAGAACTCTGTGAGATTGAATATAGAATAGCACATATGTAATTGACAAGTCAAGACCTGTTAAAACTTTTCCTTTCCACAACATCCTCCATCCCCTTTCCCATAGCACAAAAAACCGGTACACAGGCGCCTTCGCAGCACCCGGATACCGGTTCTTTTTCCTTCCGTCAAAGGAAAATCCTTTGCCAGTCCACTTTTTGACTATCTCTTTGTTTATTTACTTCCGTGAAGGAACTCATCAATTCCCCTTGCGCCTGCACGGCCTGCCTCCATTGCGAGGATAACTGTGGCGGCACCTGTCACGGCGTCTCCGCCTGCATATACGCCTTCCTTGGTGGTCTTTCCATTGGACTCATCCGCTATAATGCATTTCCAGCGGTTGGTCTCAAGTCCCTCTGTGGTGGAGCTTATCAGCGGGTTGGGGGAGGTTCCAAGGGACATGATCACTGCGTCCACGTCAATGGTATAGTCGGAGCCGGCTATCTCCACCGGCCTGCGGCGGCCTGATGCATCGGGCTCACCCAGTTCCATCTTACGCACTACCATGCCTTTTACCCATCCGTTGTCATCTGTAAGGATCTCCACAGGATTGGTCAGAAGGTTAAAGATGATCCCCTCTTCCTTTGCATGGTGCACTTCCTCCACTCGGGCCGGAAGCTCCGCCTCGCTTCTCCTGTATACGATATGTACTTCTGCACCCAGACGCAGGGCTGTTCTGGCAGCATCCATGGCCACGTTTCCGCCGCCTACCACTGCTACCCTTTTTCCCAGATAGATCGGGGTATCGTAGTCATCCCTGAATGCTTTCATCAGGTTGCTTCTTGTAAGGTATTCATTGGCTGAGAATACGCCGCTGGCATTCTCTCCCGGGATTCCCATGAACTTGGGAAGCCCTGCGCCGGAACCGATGAATACGGCCTTAAAGCCTTCCTCATCCATCAGCTCATCAATGGTCACGGACTTTCCTATGATTACATTGGTCTCTATTTTTACGCCCAGTTTTCTTACATTATCGATCTCAGGCTGTACTACTCCTGATTTAGGCAGACGGAATTCAGGAATACCGTAGGTAAGCACGCCGCCCGGCTCATGGAGCGCCTCAAAAATGGTCACCTCATATCCCATCTTGGCCAGGTCTCCTGCACAGGTAAGCCCTGCCGGGCCGGAACCGATGACAGCCACCTTCATGCCGTTGGTCTTATCCGGCTTTGCCGGTACAAATCCATGCTCCCTGGACCAGTCAGCCACAAAACGCTCCAGCTTTCCGATGGAAATAGGCTCTCCCTTGATGCCGCGGATACATTTTCCTTCACACTGGCTCTCCTGGGGGCACACACGTCCGCACACAGCTGGAAGGGCGCTGGACTCTGCTATGGTATTGGCTGCATCCTCGAATTTTCCTTCCTTTACTTCTGAGATGAACTTGGGAATATTGATGGCAACCGGACATCCCTGGATGCACTTGGCATTCTTACAGTTGATGCAGCGCTGTGCCTCTTCCTGCGCCTCTTCCTGGTTGTATCCCAGACACACTTCCTTAAAATTAGTTGCTCTTTCCTGTGGGTCCTGCTCCCTTACCGGTATCTTCTTTAATACGTCCATTATTCCTCACCTCCGCAATTTCCGCATCCGCCGTGGTGTGTTGCGCCTTCCTTCAGTCTTAAGAGCGCCCTGCCTTCCTCTGTCTTATACATCAGCTGGCGTTTCATGGCCTGGTCAAAATCCACCAAATGGCCGTCAAACTCAGGACCGTCCACGCATGCGAACTTTACTTCTCCGCCCACGCTGACGCGGCAGGCGCCGCACATGCCGGTTCCATCCACCATGATGGGGTTCAGGCTGACAATGGTGGGAATGCCTAATTCCTTGGTAAGCTTGCATACGAATTTCATCATGATCATGGGACCGATGGCCACGCACACATCATATTTCTTTCCTTCATTTTCAACCAGGTCCTTGATGACCTCAGTAACCATGCCTTTGCGCTCATAGGAACCATCGTCTGTTGTTATGTACAGATTGCCTGCCACTGCCCTTAATTCATCTTCCAGTATAAGCAGGTCCTTTGTCTTGGAGCCTTCAATGACATCCACGTCAATGCCGTTTTCCTTCATCCACTTAACCTGTGGATAAACAGGAGCAGAACCAACGCCGCCGGCCACAAAGAGGTAGCGTCTTTTCTTTACTTCTTCCAGGTCTTCCTTTACGAACTCGGAAGGCTGGCCCAGAGGTCCCACGAAATCCTGGAAATAATCCCCGGCTTTTAAGCCTGCCATGCG
This sequence comes from Enterocloster citroniae, assembly GCF_040545455.1. Classification (NCBI taxonomy): domain Bacteria; kingdom Bacillati; phylum Bacillota; class Clostridia; order Lachnospirales; family Lachnospiraceae; genus Enterocloster; species Enterocloster citroniae. The sequence goes on from NZ_JBEPLZ010000014.1 coordinate 25,229, forward strand.
CTCGGTGGAAGCGCCTACTGTCTGGAATACAATGGTGACAAGCCCTTTCTCCCTGTTGAAATCACAGATGGTAAGGGGAATCCTCTCTCCTGCCTCATCCATCTTAACGATCACAAATTCACCCGGCTGGCAGGCTCTGGCTACACGCGGTGCTTCCACGTCCATCAGATAGATCTTGTCTGCCAGGCATTCTGCCTTAACAATCTTATACATGGTTCTCCTCCTGATTTGTTATAAATAGTAATTTATAATTAGCCCACTTGAATGGTATAGCTCTTACTCCATGATTCCCATCCAGGCAGGGAAATGATACCTTTCCTGTCTTTTAACTCTCCCTTATACCCTTCTGACGCGCAGATCCCATACCATGGCTCCAGGCAGACAAAGGGGTGGGTATCCTCTATGGTCCAGACTCCCAAATAAGGAAAGTCATCGCACCCCATGGTCACATAGGGCCTGCCGTCCAATAACAGGCTCACACTGCTGACCTGTGCATCATCAAACATATAGGTGAGGGCTGTATCGAAAAACCCCTTTGTCAGTTCCACCCGGCCGTCCTGAAGCGAAAGGGTTCCCGCCAGTTCCTCCGACTCATATCCCCCACTGGTGGGGGCAAGATAGTGAAGTTCCTCCTGAAACTGTCCTTTCCTGCATCCTTCCCGGTTAAACTCAAAGGTGTAATCGTAGATGCTATGCCCCTCCGGCACCTGAAATGCAGGGTGTCCGCCCATCATAAACAGCATTTCCCCGGAATCTAGGTTTGTCACCTTCCACATCACAGTGATGGTACGGCCTTCCAGCCTGTGCCCGATCTCCAGTTCAAAATGGAAGGGATATTTTTCAAATGTTTCCGGCGTATCCTTAAGCTTAAACCAGCACTCATCCAGATCACACAGGACCGGTTCAAATTCCATGTCCCTGGCAAATCCATGCTGGGTCGGCATCTGATATTCTTTTTCTTCATAAATATATCGGCCTTCATAGCACTTTCCCACAAAAGGAAAAAGCACAGGCGCATGGCGGTCCCAAACAGCAGGGTCAGCGCCCCAAAGTACATCTCTCCCGGCCTTCTTATCAAAAATCCTGGTGAGTTCCGCCCCGTGTCTGGCCACGGTGACCAAAAGTTCATCATTTTCCAGTGTAAATAGTGTTCCATCTGCTTTCATATGGATTCCCCCAATCTGCTTGTGAGAATTTACAGCTGCACAAGCTTTATATTATCATTTTCTGCATCATGTTACAACTGCTTTTTCTAAAATTCCTAAATATTTTTTAGATTTTAGTCGTAATATACAATTTTTTTGTTATTTTATCCGTTGGAACTTCTGAAAGGTGTAACAAAGGTCAAAATATGTCTGTTCATCCCCCTCATCCGTCATTCTCCAATCCCCATCATTTTCCAGATTTTTGAAAAATGTGTCCGCGTCATAGGTGTAGTCAATGCGGGTTACATGTACGGTGTCTGCGTAGGGCAGAAACTGTTCATAGATGCTCTGTCCGCCTATGATATAGATATCATTGGTGTCAAAAGCCTGGAGCCATTCCATGGCTTCCTCCAAGGAATGGCACACATGGGCACCTTTGATCTTATAATCCTCATCCCGGGTCAGCACCAGATTCTTTCTGTTTCCCAGGGGCTGTCCTCCGGGCAGGCTTTCCAAGGTCTTGCGCCCCATAACCACCACCTTGCCTGCGGTCTCCCTCATCAGCGTCTGCTGGTCCGCCGGAATGGTCACCAGGACCCGTCCGTCTTTTCCAATGGCCCAGTGCCTGTCAGCTGCTACGATCAGATTCATTCCTGCTGCCTCCTTGTATAGATCCTGAATTCATAGGCCAGGCCGTTATACTCCTGCATTTCACCCACACGCTCCCACTCCCAGTCCTTTTCCCGGTCCAGATCCACAAACTTTGTATCTGCCTGGAAAATACCGTGGATACAGGTGACATATGCCTTTTTACAGTATGGAAGAAATTCCCCGTAGATCATTCCTCCTCCTATGATGAATATATCCTCCTCCGGATACTGCTTTAATGTCTCAAGGGTTTCATTTACATCATGACATACAGTCACTCCCTCAGGGCAGTAATCCCGGTTCTGGGTCAGCACAATGTTGACCCGGTTCTTAAGAGGTTTTGCGTCAGGAAAGCTTTCCAGGGTTTTTCTTCCCATCACCACGATCTTTCCCCGGGTGGTTTCCCGAAAATATTTCATATCTCCCGGCAGATGGGTCAAAAGTCCTCCGTCCCTGCCGATTCCCCATGCTTCATCCACTGCCACGATCAAGTTCATGTAAGACCTCCTGTCTTTGGTTGCAGTATTTACCGTCATTGGTCCAAACAAAAGAATTATAGCATGAAACCTTGCAGAAAGAAAGATTTTCTCTTTCTAATCCGTATAACCTCTGCTATAATAGGTTCATATTTGACATAAGGAGTAATGTACATGAGTTATGCAGACCAGATATTTATACAGAATTGCAGGGATATTTTAGACCATGGTGTATGGGATACGGACTACCAGGTCCGCCCCGTGTGGGAGGACGGCGCTCCTGCCCATACCATCAAGCGTTTTGGAATTGTTAACCGTTACGATCTGTCAGGTGAATTTCCCGTGATCACCTTAAGGCGTACGGCTTTTAAATCAGCAGTGGACGAGCTGCTCTGGATATGGCAGAAGAAATCCAACAACATCCACGACCTGAACAGCCATATATGGGATTCCTGGGCTGATGAGAACGGTTCCATCGGCAAGGCATACGGATACCAGCTGGGAGTGAAGCATCGCTATAAGGAGGGGGACTTCGACCAGGTGGACCGCATCCTTTATGACTTAAAGCACAACCCCTTAAGCAGGCGGATCATGTCCAATATCTACAACCACCACGACCTGCACGAGATGAACCTCTACCCATGTGCCTACAGCATGACATTTAATGTGTCCGGCCACACGCTGAACGGAATACTGAACCAACGTTCCCAGGACATGCTTACGGCCAACAGCTGGAATGTGTGCCAGTACGCCGTGCTGCTCCACATGTTTGCCCAGGTAAGCGGCCTTAAGGCCGGAGAGCTGGTCCATGTGATCGCGGATGCCCATATCTATGACCGGCATATTCCCATGGTGGAGGAACTGTTAAAAAGAGAGCCCTATCCCGGCCCCACTCTGGCAATGGATACTTCCATCACTGATTTTTACCAGTTTACCACCTCCAGCTTCCGTCTGGAGGATTACCAGTATCACACCTTTGAGTCCAAGATCCCTGTGGCGATCTAAGACCATGGAGGACGGACCGGTGCCTGATCACGCGTCAGGCACCGGTCCGTTTTTAGGATACATATTGACTGTACTCCCCCTCCGGGATGGGATGCTCCAATCCCAGCACCCTGGGCCACAATCCCGTATCGTCAATGATAAATCCCATGATCATACCCATATGGCTGTGCAGATGTCTGAACTGTGCCAGCAACAGCGTAAACCTGTCATACTCACAATCCGGCGGATGATCCAATAGCTGTGCATCTTTCAGATCCAGAATATAGTTCCTTATCTTTTTGTCGATATCCCCAACATATCCATCCATCTCTGCCCTTGAGATCCGCTTCTCTGATATCACATCCAGGTTGTTCAGATCCTTCTCATGTATCTCTGGTTCCTGGTACATCCGGTCGCGGGGGTTGATGAGCCATAGGTCCAGAGAATGGAGCATGTGATAGATATGCTTCCAGCACGGCATGGCACAGTATGTTTTGTCCCACAGTTCATCCGGCACACAGTCGATCACATTTTTCACTTCCCACAGCGCCCGCCATGTCTGGTCTTTTATGACCGCAGTCAATGGATTCTGGTCCATGTACATCTTTCCTCCCTTAAAAGAGCCCCTCATTCTTTTGCTCCAGCACCTTGATGGCATGATAAAACAGTTCATTATAAGGGGTGGGGACTCCCAGCTCCCGTCCCATGCGTATCATGGCGCCGCCAAACATTTCCACCTCTGTCCTGCGCCCTGCTTCAATGTCCTGAAGGGTGGACGGCTTATTCTTAGGAGGTACCACGGCAAGGCGCTCTGCCTGTTTTTCCATGTCCTCCTCCGTCAGCCTGACTCCCTTTTTGCCGGCCACGGCCACCACCTCCCGCATCAGGGCCTCCCGGATAAAGTTAGCGTCCGCGCTCACACTCCAGGCCCCAAAAGGGATTCCCAACACGGCTGCACTCTGGTTCTCGCTGACATTGCACATGTATTTATACCAGATGGCCCGTTCCATATCCTTTGGGACAATGGCGCAGATGCCCGCGGCTTCCAGCAGATCCTTCACTGACTGGACCCTTGGGGAAATGGTCTCATTTTTCCTCTCTCCGAATTCGATTCTGGCAACTTTGGGATCAAAGACAGCCTGCCCATCCTTCATGACCACGCTCACCTTTGCAAGGGAATAAAGCAGGTTATCCCATCCGTAAACAGCGGCCACCATATCCTCGGCCTCCACCCCGTTGAGGGGGGCCATAATAAGGGTCTTTGGCCCAATCTGGTTCTTTATATCCTGGATTGCCTGGTTAAGGCCCGTAAATTTTGTGATGATAATGGCCAGATCCGGATAATCACCATTGCAGTCCTCCTCCGGGGACACCAGATGGAAACGGTAATTGACGCCGTTTACAGTTACGCCATCCCGCTCCAGCCTGTCCTTTCTGCTTCCCCCGGCAATAATCCTGAGTCTGTCCCCTAAGATTCCCTGTAGGTGGGATGCAAAAAAGCATCCGATGGCCCCCAGCCCAATAAGCGACACTGTTTTGATCGGTTTCCTTTGATTCATATCATAACCTTCTTTCTGTCTATACTTTGATACTGCGCTGAAGAGCCAGGGAGTAGATCATACGCTCCTTCACCCGTTTCCCGGTCAGCTGGGTCAAAGCCCGCTCATAGTAATCCAGCTGGACCCGGTAGCGCTCAGCCAGCATAGCCGCCCCCTGCTCCCTGTCATTTCCCGGAACCCGGTCCGTCTTATAATCGATCAGCACCAGTCCGTCCGGTTCATCCAGGTAGGCATCGATGATCCCCTGGATCAGCACCAGTTCATCTGAATCCCCCCGGTCCATTTCCCTGGCCGGGATACCGATGATAAACTGCTGCTCCTTGTGGATTCTTCCCTCTTCCTGTGCTTTTGCCATACGTTTTCCCAGCGGGCTTTTGAGAAAGGCCCATATATCCCGCCCGTTGATCAGTTCCCTGGACTCCTGATCCAGGTATCCCTTTTCCACCAGCGCCTCCAGGGCCTGCTCCGTCTCCTCCAGGCTTTGGATATGGATAAAGGAAATGTGTTCCAGGGCGGCGTGATAAGCGGTTCCCCTGAGTGCTCCCCTGCCGGATGAACCGGACGTCTCCCTTTCCGGCTCTGCCAGCGCTTCCAGCACAGCGCCCTCCGTGTCCGTGCCGGATGTGCCGATTGCCTCCGGGGCCCGTCCGATCTGGCTCTGCTTTTTAAGTTCGGACACGGAAATCATGGCATACAGCCCGGTATCATCCATATGGGGATATCTGTAGTTCACTGCCTGTTCCAGTTTTTCCCCCGCCTCTTTGTCGTATATCCTGGCGCTATCCACGCCCAGCAGATCCTCCTTGGTCATCCGCCTCATAACCTGGCGGCCGACCTCCTCTCCGATCAGTTCCCTAACCTGGACACAGGTCACTTCCAAGTGGGACTTTGGCACGGCAGGGCAGGCCATAAGGACCCAGTCCAGATAGGAACCGGCTGTGGCCAGCACCGTATAGGGAATCTGTCCCCCCACTGCCATGGAGTCCTTCCATTTGGAGCATTTATTTTCAAGGGACTTGTCCGAAGCTGTCATGATCAGCTTTTCCTTTGCCCTGGTCATGGCCACGTACAGGACTCTCAGCTCCTCACCCATGGTCTCCAGTTCCATACGCCGTTTCAGGGCCTGTTTCTTGAGGGTAGGCGCCTTCACCCGAAGGTCCAGGTCCAGATGGTCAGCCGCCACTCCCAGATCCGCATCCAGCAGTATCCTGCCGTAAGCATCCTGTTTATTAAACCGCTTGCCCATGCCGGCCAGGAACACCACAGGAAACTCCAGTCCCTTACTCTTATGAATGCTCATAATGCGGACCGTACGGTCCTGTTCACCTGCCACACTGGCCTCGCCAAAGTCCGTATCATATTTTTTCAGCTTCTCAATATAGCGCACAAAATGGAACAGCCCCTTATAACTGGTGGCTTCATAGGCAGCTGCCTTTTCCACCAGCATATCCAGGTTTCCCCTTCTGGTCTCTCCCGCAGGCATGGCGGATACATAGTCGTAATATCCGCTTTTTCTGTACACACGGTACAGCAGCTCATGGATGGGTAGATGTCTGGCCTCACTGCGCAGCTCACCGAGAAGCTCCCGCAGATAAGCCAGCTTTTTCCTGATGGAGGCAGCGGCTGTTTCAGGTACAGTTCCGGGATGTTCCCATTCCTCATCCATCCACAAGGTCCAGGCGCCATAAACACCCCGGTCCTGCCCTTTTTTGCTGTTCTTTTTGTAGGCTGCCATCATCCACGCCATCTCTTCATCATCCATTCCCACAATGGACGAGCGCATTACGGCCGCCAGGGGTATATCCTGCATAGGATTGTCGATCACGGACAGCAGACTCAACACGGTCTCCACTTCCACCGTGTTAAAATATCCGGTCCTGGTCTGGGCGCTGGCAGGTATGCCCTCGTTCATCAGAACATTTACAAACACCTCGGACCAGCCGGTCATGCTGCGAAGAAGGATGACCATATCCCCCAGCCGTGCCCTGCGGTATGTCTCCTTTGTTTTATCCCAGACCAGGAGCCCCTTTTCCTCACTTACCAGCTCCCGGATGCGCTTTGCGATCATCCTGGCCTCCAGTTCCCTGGCAGTGTAGTCCAGGGCATCCTCGTCCAGCTGCTTTAAGGCTTCCGCTCCCGTATCCACCATCAGCAGCTCCGTGGGCGTGCCGGCTGACAGGGAAATGCCTTCTTTCCGCTTCAGGGTTTCATCCACATTCTCCCCGCCCACTTCCTGGAAAGATGCTCCGGGATAAAGAGCCGTATCCTTTGTGTAGGTGATCCCGCCCAGATTCTTGGTCATAATCTGGTAAAATATATCATTGACACTGGTGAGAACGGATTCCCTGCTTCGGAAATTCTGCTGAAGTTCGATCATCTGGTAAGGACCATCCTCCGCTGAATAGCTTCCATATTTTTCCATAAACAATTCCGGCCTGGCAAGGCGGAACCTGTAAATGCTCTGCTTCACATCCCCCACCATAAACACATTGGGATGCCCGAACCGCTCCCTGGATATGCTGGTAATCAGGGCCTCCTGAACATAGTTGCTGTCCTGGTACTCGTCCACCAGGATCTCCTCAAACTGGCGGCTCAGCTCATCTGCTGCCGGGGACGGGCGGCGTTCCTTGTTTTCCTGCTCCTGCGCCTCCTCCGGCGCCTTCTCCAGCAGCACCTCCAGAGCCAAATGCTCCAGGTCATTAAAGTCCAGGACATTCCGCTCCCGTTTGGCTGCCCGGTACGCTTCATCGAACATTCCCGTAAGGTTTAAAAGCTCCGCGATGACTGTCTTGGTCCCCCGGATGCTCTCCACCACCTCCGCCGGGCTCTGGGCTCCGTACAGGTCCCTGCATTTTCCCACTGCCTTTTTCACCCGGTCCCTGCATGCAGTGACAAACGCTTTCTTTTCCCCGTCAATATCCTTGCTGCGTATGGATGCCAGGCGGTCAAAGTTCATGTTTTTAAGGCTCTGGTACAGGGCCTCAAAATTCCCCTGGGACGCAGCCTGTTCAATGGCCTCCAGCTTTCCCACATCACTGAGCAGCATGGGCTCGTATGCCTGTGGTCCGTTCTCTTCCCCGCACACTGAAAGGGCGGACCTAAGCTGTGCCGAAAGCTCCTCCATCTGCCGGGCCGTGTCCTGGAACAGGAACTGCATCCAGGGACTCTGCTCCATTTCCTCCAGGTTTCCCTCCTCCAGTTCAGCCCTGCAGTTGAGCAGCCATTCCCCCGGCCATGGATGGCTCTGGGAGAACTGCCATGCCTGGAGGATCACATCCTCGATTCCCCGGTCCGACTTACCCCGTCCAAAATGCTCCACGAATCCGGCAAATTCCTCCCTGCCTTCCTCATAGCATGCTTCCAGCATTTCCCCCAGAACATCGCTTTTTAACAGGGCCAGCTCCCCCTCATCTCCGATACGGAAAGCGGGATCTATATCCAGACTGTTAAAATGGTTCCGTATGATATTCAGGCAGAAGCTGTCAATGGTGGTGATCATTGCCTGGGGGATCAGGGCTGCCTGAAGCCACAAATGCTCGTCCTCAGGCCGCTCCTTCAGCTTCTGCTCCACGGCCGCTCCGATCCGCTCCCGCATCTCTGCCGCGGCTGCGTTGGTAAAGGTCATTACCAGCAACTGGTCAATATCCAGAGGGTGCTCCCCCTCACTGATCATCCGGATAATGCGCTCCACAAGGACCGCCGTCTTTCCGCTTCCTGCCGCTGCAGACACCAGCAGATTGCGGTTCCTGCTTTCAATCACTTTTTGCTGCTTTTCAGTCCATCTCACTGCCATCCTGTTCCTCTTTCCTGTCCGGCGATATCTCCGCCCAGATCTCCTCGGGCTTTAACCCCTTCAGTCTCCTGTATCCATATCCCGCCGTCTTGGTGTCAAAGCCGCACACCGCATGGTAAGGACAGTAATCGCAGGCAGTCCTGTCCGCCTGCTTACTGGGTTTAAGCTCCACATTCCCCTTAAGGATATCCTGCCCTGCTTCCTTCAGCTTTCGGTTCACAAACCGCCTTAAATCCTCAAACCGCCTGGTACTGGCCACGGATGACCGGCTCTCCTGCACATACCCGTCCTTGATGGCGACCGGTATCACATCTGATTCTTTCCGGATCTCCCTGTCTAAATGATTGATAATATCCAGCTGGCTGTTCACCAGACCGTTCATCCTCAGCTGACGCAGAATCTGCTTTTCAATCTCCTCCGCCGTCATTCCCTCCTGCTTGTCAGCCAGGGGATCGTTGATATGGTAATAGAAGATCCCGGCAGGGACCACTTCCTTTCCCGGATGATTCCTCTCCTCCATCTCCATGGCCGCGTCCATATAGACCACCAGCTGAAGCTGGAGTCCATAGTACAGCGCTGCCAGGTCAAAGGCAGTGGTGCCTGATTTGTAGTCAATAATCTTCACATACACATGCTCCTCATCCTCACACAGGTCCATCCGGTCGATGCGCCCCCGAAGCTGCAGTTCCTCATCCTCGGACAATCCGATGCGCATTGCTTTCAGGTTGTCAATGGAGGAAAAGGACACCTCAAAGCCAACCGGCTCAAAATCGCCTTTTTTTACCTGCTCTGCCAGGGCCCAGATGGTCCTGTCCGTGATCCGCTCGATCCTTCCGGCCAGATAGGCGTTGCGGGCTGAGTTCTGCATAATGGTGTTGCCGTATTCCTCCGTCACCTGGGACACGCATTCCTGCACCAGCCTCCTCCTGGCTTCCTCCGTCAGATTCCTCCAGTCCTGTCCGCTGTTCTTCATGACCTCAAAGCAGCGGTCAATGGACTGATGGAACAGGTTTCCCATGTCCACGGCCTCCAGCTCATACTCCTGGCGTTCCATCAGTTCCAGGCCGTATTTAAGGAAATGTGCATAGGCGCAGGAGGCAAACTGTTCCAGCCTGGTAACACTGCCCTGAAGGCTCTGGCCGTAAAGCGCCCTGGCCGCTGCCCTGCCTATCCCCCTCTCCTCATAGGAGTAAAAGGCAGCTTCCACCAGCTGTTTTACCTGTTCCCTGTGCTCTTTGGAGCAGTAAAAATATCTGTACAGTTCCAGAAAAGCGGCTTCCTCCCCGGTCCGTTCCTGCGGGTTTTCCCCCTGGCCCCCCTCCTTGTCTTCCCGCATCTTCCTCAGTCCCCTGATCAGATGTTCCCGGCCATCCTGCACGGTACGCACCGGCCACTCCACAGCGCTCTCATCCAGGGCCTCCAGTTTTGGAAACAGCTTTTCCACTTCACCGATCAGGCTGGAAGGCCTCTGGCTTTTGCCGTCTGCAGACATGCCTGCAAAGGTGAGAACAAGGCTCAGGGACGGCTTGGCCATCATAAGGTAGAGATAGAACTTCTGGATGCATCCATCCTCCCTGGACGTGGGCGCCAGTTCCATGTCCAATGCCTTAAACGCCTCCCTGTCCCTGTCTGAGAGAAGGCTTCCTCCGCTCTTTCTCTGCGGTACGATCCCCTCATTGACCCCCACAAAAAACAGTACCTTCACTGCCTCCAGGCGGCTTCTTGTAATGTCCCCCACCATCACCTGGTCTATGGTGGCCGGGATCACGCCTACTTTGATCTCCTCAAAGCCGGCATCCAATATCTGGGAATAATTTTTCCGATCCGCCTTCTCTGCGCCCAGAAGTCCTTCCAGTCGTCCAAACAGTTCCAGGACCATATCATATACCTGGCCGTATTCCCTGGCCAGATTCTCATCTCCGGGCATTCCCCTGTCCAGGAAAAACTCCTTGTAATCCTCCAGCTTTTCCTTAAGTTCCATGCGCTCCAGAAATTCCCTGAGGGCCGCTGTCACAGATGCAACCGTGGCGCCTTCCTCCTGGAAAGCCTCCCGCAGGGGACGCAGGGGTTCAAGGATCCACCGGCGGTATGCGTTCAGCTCCTTTAGATTCAGCTTTTCACTGCCCCTGTACTGCTTTTCCCACTGGGATTCCCAGCGTTTCCATCCCCGGATGCCCAGGGCTCTTACATAATTTTCCAGCCGATCTGTCATCTGTTCTACCTGGTCACGGGAACCATCAAACTCCTGGTCATTGTCAGACTTCTGAACGTCATCTAATTCCCGGTCACCCCATCCCTTCCTGGAATAGATCAGCCCTGTTTTCAGATACCGGAACACACTTTCATAGGAAAAGTCCCTGACCGTTTCCAGGGCTGCCCGGATCAGTTCTACCAGCGGATTCTCCATGATGCTCTTTTTATCATCCAGAAAATAGGGGATACCGGCATTATCAAACTGGTGAGCCAGCTCCCTTCCATAGGAGGACAAATCACCGGTGATCACAGCCGCGTCCCGGTAACGCATGCCTTTTTCCTGGACCATCTCCTGGATGCGGCTGCACACATAGGCTGCTTCCCCTGCAGGCCCCTGCCCCCTGTACAGCACAATGCGCTCCACCGGATCATTCCAGGAATTTCCATTGTACCGGTACAGGTTCTGTTCCAGGAAATCCAGCTCCGGGCTGTCCTTAAACCGCACCCCGGGCCGTTTGCCGCAGACCACGTCCTGCTTTTTTTCTATATCATGACGCAGCGCCATGTCTGCCAGGCGGCACACGGTATGTTTTCCCATGTAAAACAGATGCTGAATGCTCCCCTCCTTATAAGCGTTGGCCCTGGGGTCAATGGTCACGGAACACAGCACATCCCTGGCATAAAGGAGGAAAAGCTCCACAAGCCTGTACTGCACCGGTGTAAAGCCCGTGTATCCGTCCAGCAGTATGACACTGTCTTGCAGCGTCTTCCAGCGGGGAAGTTCCCTGCACAGGATATCCAGTATCTCCTCGGCCGTGATATAATGCTCTTCAATATACTCCTTAAACCCGCTGTAGATCACCTCCAGGTCCTCCAGCTTCTGCTCCAGAAGGGGACTGTTAGCCTCCTTCATCACCTGTCTGAGCATGGGAGGAGTGATCCCATACTGGTAAAGCTCGGATATCTGGGATTTCAGCTGATTGATAAATCCGGCCTGTTCCAGATGGTGGCCGTACATGCCAAGCTCTTTTCTCTTTATGCCTGCCACCTTGCGGATGACCATGGATTTGCCCATATCATCCAGGACCACGGGAAGATGGATCCCCAGGTCCTCGAATACCCTGTAGGCCAGACGCTTAAAGCTTAAGATGTCGATATTCATAACCCCGTGCCTGGGGTGAAGCCGTATGATCTCCTTCTGGGTCTGCATGGTAAACTGCTCCGGCACCACCACCAGGTACTGTATATCCGGGTGGGCCATGGATTCCCTTATGGCTGTCTCATACAGATATCTTGTTTTGCCGGATCCGGCCCCTCCTAATATGAACTGTAATGCCACTTTTTTATCTCTCCTCTCATATTTCCCCCTGTACCATCATAAGCTTTAACAAACTATCTTAGAGGTCCTGACTATGAGCTCTAAAACCAAAATTGTGGTGCTTCGGATGAAAGAGATCATCTACACTGCAATCTTCGTAGGCCTTGCTATCCTTTTGATCACTCTCTGTTTCATCATGTTCCGCCCCAAAAAGGACGCCGCTGCTGTCTCTGCCAATGTCATCAGCTATGTCCCCGGCGTGTACAGCGCGGCACTGACTCTGGGCAGCGAAAATGTGAACGTGGAAGTAACCGTGGATGCCGACCGCATTAACTCCATTGACCTGGTTCCCTTAAGTGAAGCTGTCACCACCATGTATCCCCTGATGCAGCCCACCCTGGATGATCTGGCAAGTCAGATTGTAAGCACCCAGTCCACAGAGAACCTTACATATCCAAGCGCATCCCGCTATACCTCTACCGCACTTTTAAACGCCATCAATACGGCTCTGGACAAAGCAAAGGTAGATTAGCAGGCAAAAAAACAGCATCCTGAATATTGCAAAAAGCCGCTGCCCCAAACTTCAGGGGCAGCAGCCCTCTTTTGCTGTCAACTTTCCTTACGGAATTTTTTACTTTTGAAAACATATACATGGGCCACCAGGGTGGCTGCAAACAGGACCAGCAAAGCCATCTCCACCTGCCTGGGCAGACGGTTCATGCCCACTCCAAAGCTGCAGGCGGCATCGATGAGGAAGATCCACTTCTCAGCCCCGTACACCTTATCCAGATCATAATCTTCTTTCTTCGTGGATCCCACAAACATGAGGAAATCATTCCCTGTGAACAGATCGATCCCCTCTGCCAGGCACAGGGCCCCCATAAACATAAACAATAAATCCATTCTCTTTACCCTTGCGCTTTCGCGGTATCTGTATCCTTCTGCTCCACAAACCTGCGGATATTGGAAGCATTGGCAAACTTCTGGATGATACCGTCCCTGACGATCACCAGCGTGGGAGCCTGCATGATTCCAAATTTCTCCGCCAGTTCAGGGCGCTCCTCGGCATCCACCACCTGGTAGTCCCATCCCTTCAGAAATTCCTTGGCCGACCTGCAGTTTGGACATGTCTTGGTTGTAAACAGATACAGCTGAGCCGGAGCAGATGCCTTCTCGGACTTCACCTGACCGGGCTGAGCCGGCTTTACAGCGCTCTCCGCCACGATCCTGGACACTCCGTGTTTTAACTTGGAACGGCCGATATCATAGGAGGTGCGGTCCTTGTATTCCTGTGTCTTGCCCTCGTTCCAGTTCTGGACCGGACGGTAGTACCCCGTGATCCTGCTGTAAACTTCCGCCTTCCCGCCGCAGATCGGACAGGTGAAATGTTCACCGATCAGGTATCCATGGCTCTTGCAGATAGAGTAAGTCGGTGACATGGTATAGTAAGGCAGCTTATAATTCTCGGCAATGGTGCGCACCAGGTTCGCTGCGGCTTTCCAGTCAGGCAGCTTCTCCCCCAGGAATGCATGGAATACGGTGCCGGATGTGTACAGGGGCTGAAGTTCATCCTGGATATCCAGGGCATCGAATACATCCGCGGTATAGTTCACTGGCAGATGGGAGCTGTTGGTGTAGTAAGGGGTCTCACCCTCCCCGCCGGCTGTGATGATCTCCGGATAACGCGCCCTGTCGTGCTTAGCCAGGCGGTAGGAGGTGGACTCCGCCGGTGTGGCCTCCAGGTTATACAGGTCTCCGTACATCTCCTGGTAATCGGACAGACGCTCCCTCATATGGTTCAGCACATCCTGGGTAAACTTCTGGCATTCTCTGCTGGTAAGATCCTTTCTCACCCATTTGGCATTCAGTCCGGCTTCGTTCATGCCGATCAGTCCAATGGTGGAGAAGTGGTTCTCAAAGGTCCCCAGATATCTTCTGGTGTACGGGTAAAGTCCCTGGTTCAGCAGCTTGGTGATCACCTGGCGCTTTGTCTTCAGGGAGCGGGCGGATATATCCATCATATGATCCAGCTTCTCATAGAAATCAGCCTCGTCCTTGGCCAGGTAAGCGATCCTGGGCATATTGATGGTGACCACGCCCACGGAACCGGTGCTCTCGCCGGACCCAAAGAATCCGCCGGTCTTCTTGCGCAGTTCACGCAGGTCCAGACGAAGACGGCAGCACATGCTGCGCACATCGCTTGGCTCCATATCGCTGTTAATATAATTGGAAAAATAAGGTGTTCCATATTTGGAGGTCATCTCAAAGAGAAGTTTGTTGTTCTCTGTCTCCGACCAGTCAAAATCCCTTGTAATGGAGTAGGTGGGTATGGGATACTGGAATCCTCGTCCGTTGGCATCTCCCTCTACCATGGTCTCAATAAAGGCCTTGTTGATCATATCCATCTCGGCCTTGCAGTCCTTGTACTTAAAGTCCATCTCCCTGCCGCCCACAATGGCATTCAGCTCCGCCATATCATTGGGTACGGTCCAGTCCAGGGTAATATTGGAAAAGGGAGCCTGGGTGCCCCAGCGGCTGGGGGTGTTCACGCCATAGATAAAGGATTCAATACACTTCTTTACCTCCGGATAGCTTAAATTATCTACTTTTACAAAAGGAGCAAGGTATGTATCAAAGGAGGAAAATGCCTGGGCTCCCGCCCATTCATTCTGCATAATGCCCAGGAAGTTGACCATCTGGTTGCACAGCACGGATAAATGCTTTGCAGGGGATGAGGTGATCTTTCCTGTGATCCCGCCCAGTCCCTCCATCAGAAGCTGTTTTAGGGACCAGCCCGCACAGTATCCGGTGAGCATGGACAGATCGTGAAGATGGATGTCCGCATTGCGGTGGGCATCGGCGATCTCCTGGTCATAGATCTCACTGAGCCAGTAATTGGCGGTGACAGCGCCGGAGTTGCTCAGAATAAGACCGCCCACTGAGTATGTAACCGTGGAGTTCTCCTTTACACGCCAGTCTTCCACCTTTACGTAGCTGTTGACCACGTCCTTGTAATCCAGGATGGTGCTGTTCATGTTGCGTATCTTTTCTCTCTGTTTTCTATATAAAATGTAGGCCTTGGCCACATCTGTATACCCGGTCTGCTCAAGGACATGCTCCACACTGTCCTGGATCTCCTCAACGGAAATCCTGCCGTCCTTCATCTTATTCTGAAAATCCGCAGTTACCCTTAATGACAGCAGCTCCAGAATCTCATTATTGTAATCCTTCTTTGTTGCCTTGAATGCTTTTTTGATCGCTTCCGTGATCTTGTTCAGACTGAACTCCGCAATCTCCCCATCCCTCTTTGTTACCTGAATCATACCACTTACTCCTTTCAAACCCTCACTACTGCCTCCCGGCTCAAATAGCCCATTCCACAGTGCCTGACGCCAAATCAGGAGGCATTAACTGAAAATATACGGCCCGCCCCAACCGGAGCGAGCTACGAACTCATTATAGCAGACCGCAAGGAAAAACACAATATCTATGCATAACTTTTTGCATCAAACTAGATATTGTGTCTTATTACCTGTACTTATAACTATTTTATCAAATCCCCGCAAAGCCTTATTCCGCCTGCCTTTGCGGCACAGGGCCGTCCATGGGGGGCGTTTTAAAAATGCGATCCGGGAACTCAGTCGGAATAAAGTTCCGCAAAAAGTTCTGCGGGCACATATGCTTTGACAGCAATGCCGTCATCTCTGTATTCCTCTTCCAGCAGCTGTCCGTATTTGCGGATGGTCTGGATGCGCCCGGCCTGGGAGTAGGCATATACCTTTTCCAGAAGGACGCGCCTGCTTCTGATAATGGTCAAAAATATTTTCTCCAGCTCATCCAGCCCTTCTCCGGTTTTAGCCGAGATCCTCACCTGGTAGTCTGAGGAAAAATCTCTTGGAACCTGCTGCAGGGGCTGTCCCTCCGATTCCATTTCCCTGAACCGGTCCGTCTTGTTAAACACGGTCACAACCGTTTTATCCACGATCTCCAGCTCCCGAAGCGTCTCCTTGACCACATGCATCTGCATGTCCATCTGGGGATTGGCGCAGTCCACCACATGAAGGATGATATCGCTGTAGCGCGCTTCCTCCAGGGTGCTCTTAAACGCCTCGATCAGATGGTGGGGAAGCTTGCGTATAAAGCCCACCGTATCGGTTAAAAGGATCTGCTGCCCGTCCTCCAGATAAAAGCTTCTGGTGGTGGGATCCAGGGTGGCAAACAGCTTATCCTCCGCCAATATGCCCGCTCCTGTAAGGCGGTTTAACAGAGTGGACTTTCCCGCGTTGGTATAGCCCACAATGGCGGCTGTGAGGGCGAAATTCTTCTCCCGCTGCTGCCTGGTCACTTCCCTGTGCCGCTTTACATCCTCCAACTCTTCCTTCAGCTGCCCGATCCTCTGGTGGATCAGACGCCGGTCTGTTTCCAGCTTTTTCTCTCCCGGTCCCCTGGTCCCGATCCCGCCGCCCAGACGTGACAGGGAGTTGCGCATTCCAACCAGGCGGACGGCCCTGTATTTTAACTGGGCCAGTTCCACCTGGATCTTTCCCTCCCTTGTGTTGGCCCGGGCCGCAAAAATATCCAGGATGACCATGGTCCTGTCCATCACCTTGGTGTCCAGGGCATCCTCCAGGTTCCTCAGCTGCGCGGGTGAAAGTTCATCATCACAGACCACGCCCGTGGCGCCAAGTTCCCAGATCAGGTCCCTTACCTCATCGATCTTGCCCTTGCCAAGATACGTGCCCGGATGGACCCTTTCCCGGTTCTGCGTCACTCTGGCAATGGTCACGGCCCCTGCCGTGGCTGCCAGTTCCTCCAGCTCGTCCAGGGATGCCTCTGTGTGGTCCTCCTCCCCGGTGCTCACCGCTATCAGTATTACCTTTTCCTGTAATTCCTTTAAATCGATCAAATCTGCCATCCTATCTTGTTTTCAGGAACGCGATCTCGTGTTCCGCATCTTCATTGGAGCCAAAGGCGGTTACGTACTCCTCAAACAGCTCCAGGGCCTTCTGGTATTGGTTTAAGTATTCGTAGGCCACGGCCCTGTTATACGTCAGTTCCTTTAAAAGAGCCATATCTGAGGACGCATCCTCGGGCAGGGCTGCCGCTGCCTGGACCGCGGATGTCCCGGTGCCCAGCTCATATCCGGTCACCAGCGTTTCATACCCCTGCTCAAATGAATCAAGAGCACCCTGGTAGTCCTCCTC
The DNA here is from genome assembly GCF_040545455.1 of Enterocloster citroniae. Lineage (NCBI taxonomy): Bacteria > Bacillati > Bacillota > Clostridia > Lachnospirales > Lachnospiraceae > Enterocloster > Enterocloster citroniae. Next base: position 42,549 of record NZ_JBEPLZ010000014.1, read on the forward strand.
AGCCATCTGGCAAAGGCCCATCTGGTTATAAATCTGCCCATGCTTCATCCCTTCCTTCAGTGCATCCTGGTAAAAGCCCATGGCCTTTTCGTATTCTTTTGCATCCACATATGCCCCGCCTGCCGCCACCAGCGCTTCCATCTTTCCGGCCGATGCCTTTGCATCCTTTTCCAGAGCCGCTCCCGCCTGGTATTTTGCAACGGCATTTTCCGTATCCCCCATCTGGGAATAGCACATGCTCTGTGCATACAGATAGGAGGCTGTGGATGGCTCCATCTCTAAAAGCAGGTCATAGGTGTGGATGGACGCCTCATAATCCCGGAGCTTATACTCTGCCTCCGCCCTGTACATCAGGACATCGCTGTTAAATCCTTTGGATCTCTTGCCCGACTTTTCCAGGGCCGCGTCAAAGTCCTCAATGGCTCCCGCGTAATCCCCAGAAGCCATCTTCTGGGTTCCCTCCTGGCGCATCTGCCGCTTCTTGGAAGAAGCCACGGAGGAAACCGCCCGGAACGTACCCACGGCGATCAGACCAATGAGAAGGACGCATACCGCCCAGGCAATGACCGCCTTCATCACCCTTATCCTCCTGCGCTTCCTCCTCTTTGCATTGCTGCCCGGCTTTCCCGCCCCCTGGTAATATCCGTTTCCCTGGGGCCTGCGTCCGCTGTAATTTCCCCGTCTTCCCCGATTTGCCATATTCACCTACCTCGCATCCGTGCTTCCAAACCCGCCGTTGCGTGAGTCTTTGCAATCATCATCCACAGTGATCCCAAAGGGAAGAAAGATCCCCTGGGCAAATCCGGTCCCGGCTGAAAGTTCCACGGTCCTGCCCTCATTGGTGTCATTGGTCATCTTGACAAACATATGCCCCTGGTTGTCCGAATAAAAATAATCGCTGTCAATAATTCCCACCGTATTATTCAGCTGCAGGCGGAATTTAAAGCCCAGGCTGCTCCGCGGAAAGATCTGAAGCACCCATCCCTCCTCCATCTGGGCACGCACGCCGGTTGGGATCTTAAGCGTCTCCCCCGGCTTTAAGTTCACTGCCACCGGCGTAAAGAAGTCATATCCCGCAGAGCCTGACGTGGCGCGGCGGGGAAGCCTGATATCCTCATAGATCTCCCTGATCCGCTCCGCCGGTGTGTCCGGAAATGTATCAGCCCAGTCAGCCTGGAACTGTTCAAAACTTACTTTATAAAATTTAGCGATTCTCTGCATGATGCCTCCTGTTTTATATTTCATGAATAAAATGTCCTTATCAGTCTATCATAATCCCATGGATTTTTCTACTTTATTTTTCCATGCTTCAGTATTAGAATCCCCTACTTATATAAATTCATTTACAATGAGATGGATACTTCATTTTTAGAAGTATACGATACTGACATAATAGAGGGAACTTCATGAAAATCTCGTATAACTCTGAACCGAGAAAGAATCTCATCGGCGAGCAGATTTGCAGACTGCGCAAAGAAAGGCACCTGTCGCAGCGGTCCCTGGCAGCAAAGCTGCAGGTCCTTGGATACAGTTTCAGTGAGCTTACCATTTTAAGAATTGAAAAAGGCCAAAGGCTTGTCACTGACATTGAACTGAAGATACTCTGCAACTACTTCAACGTCAAACCAAATCAGATGCTGGGATTCGATGATTGATGCCGGTCCTTGTTACTGTTATTAAATTGTGCGGCCACATTCACTATATAGTGCATAATTTATACATTGTTTTTCAGCCTAATGTTTTTTTCACCGCTAGGATACAATAATACAAAAGATTTCCTAGAATTCAGACAATGGTGGTGAGAACATGAGTTTTGAGCTGGAACGCATTGAAGAACTTTGCCAGGAACGCGGATGGAGTCATTACCGCCTGGCCATTGAGATGGATACATCCCCTAACAACATAGGCAACCTGTTCCGGCGCACAACGGTTCCCAGCATTCCTACCATCAGGCGTATCTGCGATGTGATGGGGATTACCATTGCCCAGTTTTACAGCACGGACGGTGTGCAGATGACCCTGAACCCGCAGCAGAAACGGGTGCTGGACCTGTACGATAAGCTGGACCAGACGGACAAACTGAGGGCCGAGGCTTACATGGAGGGCCTGTCAGCCAAGGATCAGTCCCATTAGAACAGACACGTGCGCCGCCGGGCGCACCACCCAATAAGGCATGGCTCCGGTTCCCACCAAAGCCATGCCTTAAATTTATATTACCTTATTTGTAACTGTTCAGGACATCCTATTTTCCCGCGGTCCGGAACTGTTACCTTTATTTTAAAGCACCTTCATCAGGGCTAGGATCATAAGCAGTACCCCGCTGATCCAGGACAAGTCGCATTTCCATTTGGACGCCACTTTACCGCCCAGCCACAGTCCGGCATACATCATGCAGACGCCCACTACAAAGGACAACCCCAGGGTGGCGCCTGTGGGGAGGTTCAAAAAAGCGGCCATGGTCCCCGCCACCAGGCTGTCGATGGACATTGCCAGGGCAAGAAAAACAGTCTCCTTCCATCCAAGTGAAAGGGATCCGTCCACATCCGCCGCCATAGGATCCCCGTATATACTCACAATCACCTTTAGCCCGGAAAGGTTAAAACTCAGGTTTCTCCTGATATGGCAGTTGCGGTTGATAAACGCTTTGATGCTGTAATCCAGGAGCTTGACAAATCCCAGGGCAAACAGGCATACAAAGCAGATGATCTTGGTAAGATCCTCAGGCATAAAGGCATCTATCAGACTCCCCATCCCCAGGGCCAGGCCCAGACAGCCGCTGCAGATCCCATTGAGCAGCGCCACCTTTCCCCATGTGACATGGACCCGGTTTGCACCATAGGCCAGGCTTGCCACAAAGGTATCTGTACAGAGAGCAAATACTAAAATCAGACTTCCAAACATGATCTCATCTTTTTCTTTTTATTTTATTATATTCCTCAAGTCCATGTTTGGGAATCTCACTTCCTCACTCTTCTTTTGTGGCAGCCGCCTCCTCCAGGGCCGACAGCCCTGTCTCCTCCAGCTTAAGCTGCAGCTCTTCCTCCACCTGTGCCTTGATCTCCGCTTCCTGTTCCGGGTTTATGTCAGGCAGGTCCTGGACTGAACCGACCCCAAACCGTCTTAAGAATTCCTCCGTGGTGGCAAACAGTGCCGGCCGGCCCGGGGCATCCAGGCGGCCCACCTCATACACCAGATTATACTCCACCAGACGGTTCACCGCATGATCCGACTTTACGCCCCTTATCTTTTCTATCTCCATCTTAGTCACCGGCTGTTTATAGGCAATGATGGAAAGAGTTTCCAGCACTACCTCGGTCAGTACCTGCTTTTTGGGCGTGGCGGCTACCCGGATCAGGTTTTCATAATAGTCGGATTTGGTGCACATCTGGTAGCTGTCCTCCAGCTGGGTGATCTCCATCCCGCCTTTGGATCTCCGGTACCGCTCCATCAGACGCTCCACCGCCCGTTTTGCCACTGCCTGATCCTGGCCGATGGCCACTGCCAGCCGGCGCAGCTCCACTGAATTTCCCATGGTAAAAAGAACGGCTTCAATAATGGCTTCCTGCTCTTTTTCATTCTCAGTGGGCGGAAAGGTAAACTCCATCTGTTCCGGCCCTTCCTGGGGCTGCGCGCCTCCATCCCTGCCGGCAGCGGCCGCTCCCGTACCCGCTGTGCTGATCGTCTTGCCGGCCCGGGTCTTAAGGCTCCCTGCAGCTGCTTCCAATGCTTCCACTTTATCCTTCTTGCTCATCATTCACCCATCCACTTATCATTAAAAATCGTCCATTCCCTCCAGGTCCAGATCCATGTCCCCGTCATCCTGATCCAGGGCCTCTATCTCCATATCCCCGAAGGTTTCTTCCTGCTTCAGCTGGATCTTGCCGATCTTCATCAGTTCCAATACGGCCAGGAAGGTGACCACCACTTCCAGCTTGTCCCCCTGCCCTTCCAGCAGCTGCCTGAAGCTGAAATGCCTCCTGCCTTTTGCAAAGGTGAGAAGCTGACCGATCTTCTGCTCCAGACTGACCGGCTCCCTTTTTATAGTACCGAAATTGCTTCTGATGGGGTCGATCTTATCCTCCTTGCGCTTCATCACCTGCTCAAAGATCCTCTGGAGCTTGGCCAAAGTGAGACCGTCCAGCAGTCGGTCCAGATCCACGGGCGGCTCATATTTTGCCACCTCAGGCGGCAGGGTGGAGGGCTTATACAAATGCTTCTGAGCCCCATCCTCCCGGTCGGCCAGTTCGTCCGCCATCAGCCTGTACCGCTTATATTCCAATAACCGCTGTACCAGTTCAGCCCTGGGGTCGATCTCTTCCCCTTCCTCGTCCACTTCCTTGGGCAGCAGCATTTTCGCCTTGATGTCTAACAGCGTGGCTGCCATGACAAGGAACTCGCTGACCACGTTCAGGTCCTCCCGCTCCATATGGCGCACGTAATCCAGGTACTGGGCCGTAATATCCACAATGGGGATATCATATATATTTACCTTGTTCTTTTCAATGAGATGGAGCAGCAGGTCCAGAGGGCCCTCAAAATGCTCCAGCTTGTATGATATGGTCTCCATGTGTCCACCTGTTCCCATTTATTGCTGAATTGCAACTGTTCAGGACGGCTCATCTTTTTGACCGGAAAAGCCGTCCTGGACTGTAACGCTGAATTTTATATTATCACAAATCCCTCTCTGTTTACAAGGGTCCTGTTATTTCCGCTGTTTTTTAAGGTACACCACCACCAGCTGTGGCCGGTTGTTTAACCGGATATTGATGGAGTGGGTCCCCAGTCCCCGGCTCACCACCATCCGCTTTCCCTGCTGTTCAAAATCCCCGGCGCACCAGGGCAGAAAAAACTGGTACTGGGGCGTCATGACTCCTCCCAGCGCGGGAATCCGTATGGTTCCCCCATGAAAATGACCTGCCAGGGTCAAATCGGCCCCCCAGGCCGCATAGTCCGCAAAGTAAAGAGGTGAGTGGGCCAGAAGGATCCTGAACCTGTCTTTTCCTTCCACATGGTCTGTCCGCCCCAGCTTCCGGTCCAGATATTCCTTTCCCATGGAGGGCATTTTCTGGTACAGGGCCTTCCGGTAATAGCGCTTGCCCAGATCGATCCCAGAAATCAGGACATCTGTTCCCAAAGCCGCGGTTTCATCCTCCAGGTACACCACTCCCATGCGTCTTAAAGCGCTTTTGTATTCCTCATACAGAGTTCCGTATACGTCCCGCTCCCAGGTCATACGGTTTTCGTGGTTGCCGTTTCCATAATAGACCGGATACCGGTCTGCCAGCTGCGAAATCAGTTTTATGGGGACGCCCACATCCCCCGTCCCCTTGCACACCATCATATCGCCGCCGCACAGGACGGCGTCCGGTTTTATGCCGCGGACCGCCTCCACCAGCTGGCAGTTGTCCTGCCCGAATTCGTTGTTATGTAAATCCGACAAAAACACAAGGGTCCTGTCCTGATCCAGTTTATCTGATCCCATGGTCACTGCTTCCACGGAAAAATGTTTCTTCTCATATTCTGACAGGGCCAGGCAGGCGCAGCCCAGCCCGGCCATCCATGCTGCCGCTTCTTTCCACATATAATAGTTCTTCCTCTTAATACTCAAATGTTCCGTTTTTAAACAGACCGATGACATCGGACAGCACATCACACCGGGCTGCCAGCAGTCCGGATAGTTCCTCATCCGGCTCATCCTGGTCCGGCACCATCACGGGAAGGAACCCGCCCGCGTAGGCTGCCCTGATCCCGTTAAAGCTGTCCTCCAGTACCATACACTCCTCCGGATCTTCCCCCAGGGTGCCGGCTGCCAAAAGGAAGATCGCGGGATTTGGCTTCGCCTCCTCCACCATGTCTCCATATATGTAATGGTCAAAATATCCTTCCACCCCTGCACTTTTTACATTTCCCTGGGTCCACTCCCGTCCGCTGGCCGTGGCCACTGCGGTCTTTATATTATGGGACTTCAGGTATTCCAGCAGTTCCTTAAGCCCCGGCTTAACCGGCGCCCCGTTTTTTTTCACCCAGTGATAGGAATACAGCCGCTTTTCCTCGCATATGGAATCAAAATCAATGTCAGGGCCATACTGCCTGATGAACGCCTCTTTCACCTTATCCGGCTTCGTCCCCCTCAGATCCCTGAAAAAATCCTTTTCAAATGTTATATTGTGCTTTGCCGCCGCTGTCTCCCAGCCCTCAAGCACAAGCCGTTCCGTATCAAACATAAGACCATCCTGGTCAAATATGACCGCCTTTACTTTCTTTGCCATGGTTCATTCTCCTTTTGCTCCGGGCGCCTGTCATCATAAGGGACTGGACAGGCCACTGCCCAATGCCAGTCCCTTTGTCTATGATATTCCTCTATCATGTCTGCCGACATTATATCATCTGCACCCGGCTTTGTAAAATCAAATTTCGCGGGGGAATATGCGCCAGAGCGTGTTTGGATACGGTTCTAAGCCTTGAGGAACCACGGTGAAAGCTCCTGCCCTGCAAAATATCCCTGGTCATGGTGGCAGACCGGACAGAACTGGGGCGGTTCTTCCCCTTCATAAATATAGCCGCAGTTGGTACAAACCCAGCTGTTCTTTTCCTGGCGGTCATAAAGCCTTCCCTCGCCTAACAGGCCGGCCAGATACTGAAAGCGTTCGCCGTGGGTCTTCTCAATTTCCGCGATCATGCGGAAGGATGCTGCGATCTGGGCAAATCCCTCCTTTTCAGCAACCTCTGCAAAGGATTTGTACACCACATCATGCTCCTCATACTCATTGTGGGCAGCGGCATTCAACTGGGCCAGGGTATTTTCCTCCAGATCCACCGGATAACCTCCGTCAATGAATATGGTCTCCTTATCCAATGGCTTCAGATAGTTGTAAAAAATCTCGGCATGTTCCTTTTCCTGGTTTGCCGTGTATTTAAATACCATCTCCACCATGGGCATTTTCTGCTTTTTTGCCAGCCCTGCCGCAAAGGTGTAGCGGTTCCTTGCCTGGCTTTCGCCGGCAAATGCCCTCATCAGATTTTTTGCTGTTTCGCTTGTCTTAAAATCCGTCATAAAAATTCCTCCTTTTCTCAGTCGTGGTACCTGAATCTATGTTCACTCCTAACTATGCCCTGAAACCTTCTCTTTTATTCCCATTTTTACCAATCATTCTTGTAATTATAAGGCCCCCATGATATAATCCATTTATTGATAATAACGATTTAAGGAGGAGTACACTATGATCCGCTATGACCGCTTATGGGCCACCATGGAAGCACGTGGAATGACCCAGTACAGACTGATCAAACAGTACAGTTTCAGCGCCGGACAAATCGGCCGCCTGAAAAAGAACATGCACGTATCCACCCACACCCTTGACACCCTGTGCTCCATCCTGGAGTGCGATATCAGCGACATCATAGAGTATGTCCCCGATGAACTTCCCCAGCCAGAGGAAGTGCCGGCCGGCCAGAGCGCAGACACCCCGGATGATCGTGATCAGGCAGAGGGTCCCGGTCAGGAAGGGGATTATGGCCAGGGAGAGGATTCCGGCCAGGAGGACACGCCTCCGGCCAAGCAGAAAAGGTCCGATGCGGCCAAGGGCGACAAGCCTGAAGCGGCCAAGAACGACAAACCCAAAAAAGCAGGTAAGTCCAAAAAGGGCGAAAAGGGTGATAAAAAATCATCCAAAGACGGGAAAAAGGGAAAAGACAGCAAGAAAAACAAATAAACATTCAGCCATATCCGCAGGCGGTCCGAGAATTTTCACTCTCTTCAGACCGCCTGTTGTTTATTTTCCACCTTTTTGATGTATTGTCGGATTTACTTTCCACGGACAAATGCTAGAATTGAGATATGAGAAACAACTGTTGATAAAACAAAGAACTGTTGATCAAGCAAGAGAGGGAGGAGCGATTTAGAATGAGGAAGTTTCAGAAAGTATCAGCATGTATCATGGCAGTAGCCCTTGCAGCCACAGGCTGTTCCGGCGGCAGTACCGGCACAAAGGCACCGGCTGAGCCGGCCAAGACAGAGGCGGCCGGGGAGGCAAAAGCACAGGCGGCAAGCGGTGAAGCGGCCGGGGAAGAGGATCCCGTACTGGTGGTTTACACGGCCCGCAGCGAGGCCCTGAACAATGCTGTGATCCCTGAGTTTGAAAAGGATACGGGCATCAAAGTTGAAGTTGTGGTGGCAGGGACCGGCGAACTTCTTAAGAGGGCCCAGTCAGAAAAGGATAACCCTCTGGGCGATATCTTCTGGGTAGCTGACCAGACCATGCTCTCCGCTTCCAAGGACCTGTTCATGGAGTATGTCTCCTCCGAGGACGGCAACATGCTGGAGGCATTCCGCAATACCACCGGATATTTCACACCTGCATTTGCAGACCCAACGGTCATGATCGTAAACAAGGACTTAAAGGGCGACATGAAGATCGATGGCTTTGAGGATCTTCTAAATCCTGAGTTAAAGGGCAAGATCGCTTTCGGCGACCCTGTAAACTCCAGCTCCGCATTCCAGTCCTTACTGGCCATGCTTTACGGCATGGGAAAGGACGGCGATCCCCTGTCAGACCAGGCCTGGGATTATGTGGACCAGTTCATCGCCAACCTGGACGGCAAGATGTGCAACAGCTCCAGCCAGGTATACAAGGGCGTGGCCGAGGGCGAGTATGTGGTAGGGCTTACCTGGGAAGATCCGGCAGCCAACTATGTTAAGGAAGGCGCAGCTGTAGAGGTTGTATTCCCGGAAGAGGGAGCCATATTCCCCGGAGAGTCCGTACAGATCTTAAAAGACTGCAAACATCCGGAAAACGCCAAAAAATTTGTGGACTACATGCTGTCCGAAAAGATTCAGAACGCAGTGGGCTCCAACCTGACCGTCAGACCCCTTAGAAAGGACGCCAAGTTAGCTGACTATATGACACCACAGTCTGAAATTAAACTGTTTGATAATTATGATGAGGGATGGGTTGCTGAACACAAGACAGAAATCACCAATCTGTTCAGCGAGCACATGGAGACATCCATGGATTAATGATTCCCGTCTGTTAAAAGGACTGCCCTGGACCTGACCACCACTCTGCCGCGGTGCCGTACCATGTTTGCGGTACGGCACCGCGGCACCAACCGCCTCCCCCGGCGGGAGTCGGTCAGATATGGCAGTCCTTTTCTGTTCCCAAAATAAGCTTTTCTGTTCCCAAAATCAGGACAATATCCGCCCGGGCGGTCGGGAGAAAGCCGGACGGACGCTTAATATTAAGGAGGATTTACAGGTATGAGTGTAGCGATCAACATTGAAAATGTCATCAAACGTTTTGGCAAGGACACTATTATAAACGGCCTTTCCCTGGACGTGCGGCCCGGTGAATTTTTTACCCTTCTGGGCCCTTCCGGGTGCGGAAAGACCACTCTGCTGCGCATGATCATCGGCTTTAACTCCATTGAAGGCGGCGAGATCAAAATCGATGGCAAGGTCATCAACAACATTCCCACCAACAAAAGGAACATGGGAATGGTATTTCAGAACTATGCCATTTTCCCCCACATGTCCGTGCGCGACAATGTGGCCTTTGGATTAAAGAACAGGAAAATGCCTCAGGCCCAGATAGAATCCCAGGTGGACGAAATACTGAAAGTGGTAAAGATCGATCACCTGAAAAAGCGTATGCCCTCCAAGCTGTCCGGCGGCCAGCAGCAGCGTGTGGCTCTGGCCAGGGCCATTGTCATCCATCCGGAGGTCCTTCTCATGGATGAACCCCTGTCCAACCTGGACGCAAAGCTGCGTGTGGAAATGCGCAATGCCATCAAGCGGATCCAGCAGCAGATGGGCATCACCACCCTTTACGTGACTCATGACCAGGAGGAGGCCCTGGCCGTATCGGACCGGATCGCTGTCATGAACGGAGGCGTCATCCAGCAGATCGATACCCCAAAGAACATTTACCAGCGCCCTGCCAATCTGTTCGTGTCCACCTTTATCGGACTCTCCAACATCCTTGACGGCGCCATTGAAACCTCGGGCAATACCACCCTGGTGCGCATGGGCGATTACGCGGTTGCCATGGATAACCTGAACAGCTCCTGTGTTAACGGCCAGCCTGTCAAGGTGTCTGTACGTCCTGAGGAATTTATCCTGAACAGAGAGGCGGACCAGGGCATACCTGCCATTGTGCGAAGCAGCGTATTCCTGGGAGTCACCACCCACTATTTTGTGGAAACAGCGGACGGAAAAGAGATGGAGGTTATCCAGAATTCCGATATATGGGATATCATCCCTGACCACACCCCGGTACGCCTTGGGGTTCAGCCGGCTAAGATCAACGTATATAACCAGGACGGCAGCGAAAGCCTTATTGTCAGGAGGGAGCATTCATGAGGTATGCAGGAGAGAAAAAACTGAATATATGGATCGTCATGGCACTGGGAATCCTGGCCCTGTTCCTTCTCTTCGTGGTCTATCCCCTGGTCCTTGTGCTGTATAAAAGCGTGCTTACCGAGGAAGGTAAGCTGAGTTTTAGCTACTTTACAAAATTCTTTGCAAGAAAATATTACTGGAGCACCCTGGTGAACAGCTTTAAGGTAACTATTGTCTCCACCCTGGTGGCCGCGTTTTTAGGCCTGATCATGGCCTATGTGCTGCGGAGCGTAAAGATCCGTGGCAGCAAGTACCTGAACATCCTGATCGTGATCTCCTATCTCTCACCGCCATTTATCGGAGCTTACGCATGGATCCAGCTGCTGGGCCGCAACGGTTTTATCACCAAGATCCTCAACAGCCTGTTCCAGGTCAAACTGGGAGGTATTTACGGTTTTGCCGGCATTGTGCTGGTATTCTCACTCCAGTCCTTTCCATTGGTATACATGTATATTTCAGGTGCATTAAAAAACCTGGACAATTCCTTGAATGAAGCCGCGGAAAGCCTGGGATGCACAGCGTTCCAGCGTGTCATACAGGTCATCATTCCCCTGGTCATGCCCACCATGCTTGCCAGCTCCCTGCTGGTATTCATGAGGGTGTTCTCTGATTTCGGCACCCCCATGCTCATCGGCGAGGGATACAAGACCTTCCCGGTGCTGGTCTACAGCCAGTTTATGGGTGAGGTGAGTACGGATGACCATTTTGCGGCAGCTCTCTGTGTGATCGTCATTGTCATAACCCTGGTACTGTTCTTCTTCCAGCGCTATTTGGGAAACCGGTTCACCTACTCCATGACCGCCTTAAAACCCATGGAAGCGGAACACTGTACAGGGACCAAGAATATCCTGTCCCACCTGTTTGTGTATGCAGTGGTGTTTGTGGCCATCCTGCCGCAGCTGACCGTTATCTTCACCTCCTTCCTGGCAACAGGCGGAGGCACGGTTTACACCGGAGGCTTTTCACTGGAAAACTACAGGAATACCCTGTTCTCCAAGAACAACAACGGCGCTATTTTCAACACCTACCTGTTTGGCCTGTGCGCCATTGCCATTGTGGTGGTGCTGGGAATCCTTATCTCCTATCTCACCGTGAGAAAGAAATCCTTCCTCACCGGCATACTGGACACAGTGACCATGTTTCCCTATATCATCCCTGGATCCGTACTTGGTATCTCCTTCCTGTATGCATTTAACAGCAAACCCATGCTCCTCAGCGGCACGGCCATTATCATCATCATTTCCCTGTCCATCCGGCGAATGCCCTACACCATCCGCTCCAGCACGGCCATCATCGGCCAGATCAGCCCCAGTGTGGAGGAGGCTGCCATCAGCCTGGGGTGTACGGAGACAAAATCCTTTGTAAAGATAACCGTACCCATGATGATGTCCGGCGTGCTCTCAGGCGCTATCATGAGCTGGATCACCCTGATCAGCGAGCTCAGTTCCTCCATCATCCTCTACACCAGCAAGACCCAGACCCTGACCGTGGCCATCTACGCGGAAGTTATCAGGAGCAATTTCGGCAATGCGGCTGCTTATTCCACCATACTGACATTGACCAGTATCGTATCCCTGCTGGTGTTCTTTAAGGTAACGGGAAGCAACGATATCAGTATATAGAATCAGCATATAGAAGGATCCCTGTCTGGAACAGGAACTGAAACTATGGTATAATTAAGTTTACGGCCGCTCTCCTGGCTAAAAGAAGGGCGGCCGGCAGACAGAAGCTTAACAGGAGGCACTTATGGCAGCCAGCAATCAGTACAGGGATTATATTAAACGTTCCTTTCTCAGATATTCGTTTTCCATTATCAGCCTGCTGTTTGTGCTGGTGGGACTGTTTCTGTTCATCAATGTGGAATGGATCAGCGCCGGAGGAAATAAAAAGAACAACGCCCTGCTGGCAGAGATCCTGGACCGGCAGGTGGGCGATTATGAGAAAGGGCTGGTCCGGTTCACCTCGGATTACAGGATCCTGGAAGCCCTTAAGGACAAAGACAGCGGCCGGGTTACCGAGGTAAACCGGCTGCTTTATGAGTTTTCCACCCGGCAGTCCATCCGGTGCAGCTTTGTGCTCACGGACAGCGGCGGCACCATCGTTAGCTCCAACCTGTTTGAGGGAAACCGGGATATCTTTTTAAACAGCACGGTTTATCAGAGTTTATTCGAGAAAATGGCCCTTGAGCCGGATAAGATCTTCACCCTGCCAAGCAGGCTCAATTATGCCCATGGACAGGAGGGGGATCTGATCTTGTCCCGGGCTGTTTCAGACTCATCAAAGGTACTGGGGTATCTTTTTTTTGATCTGTCGGACGAACAGATCTATGAGACGGTTAGGAACTATCCCCTGGATGACGTGATCCTCACGGACCGCTATGATAACCTGATCTTTTCCATCGGCAGGCAGAGCGCCGATCCCATGGAGAAGTATCCGGCAGGCAAGTACAGGATGGAGTGGGAAAAGGGAAATGTGGTCAGGGTAAACGGCAAGCACTACCACGTACAAAAGGAAATGCTTCCGGAAAGCACCCTGGTGCTGTACACCCTGGTGTCCATGGAGTTCCAGAGGACCCTGGTGTCCTACGGCATGCTGTTTCTGGGCCTGGTGGGTATACTGATGCTGGTCATGATACCGCCGCTGACCTTTCGGATCACCAGGAAGAATCTAGAAGCCATTGATGAACTGCAGACCTCTGTGGCCGAGATGGGCCGTGGCAACATGGACTATAAGCTCAAGGGTCAGGTGTTTGATGAGTTTAAGGTACTGGGGGACGCGTTCCGCAAAATGGTCCTGCAGCGGGAGGAGCTGATGCTGCACAACAGTGAGCTGGCCGAGCGCAAGCGGGTGATGGAGATCAAGCAGCTGGAGGAACAATTTAACCCTCATTTTATCTTTAATGTGCTGGAGACACTGCGCTACGAGATCGTGATCGATGGAGCTAAGGCCTCCGACATGGTCATGGCTTTTGCCAACCTGATGCGCTACAGCATCTATTACGGAAGCACCATTGTCCCTCTTCAGACCGATATTGAGAACATCAACGACTACCTGCTCCTCCAGAAAATGCGCTATAACAGACGGCTGAACTATCATATCGACATACCGGAGGAGCTTTTGGGGTGCAGGATCCCCAAACTTTTACTCCAGCCCGTGGTGGAAAATTCCCTTGTCCACGGGATGAAGGATATACACTCTGTTTCCGTCACCATCAGCGCATGGATGGCAGAGGGGAATTTAAAACTCTGCGTGGAGGATAACGGCAGCGGCATCAGCAAAGAGAAACTGGAGGAGCTCAGGGAAGGCCTGGAGCAGGAGGACATTTACAGGGAGCATATCGGGCTGTACAATTCCCACCGGGTGGTAAGACTGCTCTACGGGCCGGCTTACGGTATGGCCATTGACAGCAGCCCGGGCAAGGGTACAAGGGTGGTCATCACCCTTCCCGCAGAGATGGAGGATGGTTATGTATAAAGTCCTGATCGTGGAAGATGAAGATATCATACGCAAAGGCCTGATGTTTATGGTGAACTGGCAGCAGGCCGGCTGTGTGGTGGCCGGTGAAGCCGCGGACGGCCTGGAGGGACTGGAGAAGATCAGGGAAACCAGGCCCGACATCGTAATCGTGGACATCAACATGCCGGTCATGGACGGCCTGGAAATGCTGGAAAAAAGCATACGGGAATACGGATTTGACGCCATCATTGTGTCCGGGTACAGCGAATTTGAATATGCCAGAAAAGCCATCACCCTGGGGGTGACAGAGTATCTGCTAAAGCCTGTAAACTTTAATGAACTGTATGATGCCCTTGGAAAGATAATCCAAAAACAGATGGCTGCCGCCAGGCTGCGGGATGAGATGAAGCAGATCGACATGGAAAAAAAGAAACTGGGGATCCTGGACTCCCTGTCCCCGGAGGAGCTGGCCGAGGGCAATCCCCATGTGGAGTTCATGATGGATTACATCAGGGAACACTACTACTCCCGGGTATCCCTGACAGATGTAAGCGAACAGTGCGGCATGTCCTGCACATATCTCAATGCCAAGTTCAAAAGCGGCACGGGCTACACCTTTAATGATTTTCTTAACCGCTACCGGATGCAGAAGGCAGTGGAGCTTTTAAAGGAAAATAAATACAAGGTCTACGAGATCGCAGACCTTGTGGGATTTTCTGACTATAAATATTTTATCAAGGTATTTAAAAAATACATTGGCTGTTCCCCTGTACGCTTTATCGAGGGCGGGGGGAATCCTCCTGAATAAGGGCCGGGGCTTTCAGGGGGTCATGAAACCTTAAAATCCTCGCAGTAATTGGGCCGGCGGATATCCAGCACCATGGGCAGGTTTCCGTCACAGAACCGCTTATCCAGTGCTTCCATGCCGTATTCCAGCTTGTACTCGATCTCCTCCTTGTAGGCGGGAACCACCATATAGAAGTTGATCTCTTTCCCGTCTTCCGCCTTCATGGAGCCCATGTCACCGCCGGTCTGCACCAGGACCACCCCGCCCATCCGGGTATCCTGGCATAAGGGTTCATAATCCGGGCCGTTGGGTATGGTGTGGCCCCAGCCCAGCCAGGTACCGTACTCATGGGGAAACCGGGCCAGGTACTTGATCAGCCGTATGGGCCAGTACTGGGAATCCGGTATGTCGGAGTCCAGCTGCCCTGTCTCCCCCGGGTTCCATTCCTTTGGAAGGAACATAAAAAGTTCCCCATATTTTAGATCTTCCCTGTGGGCGATCTCCTCAGGCAGGGTCATGGGCAGGTCGCTCATACCGGTGGTGTACATCACATAGTAGGGTTTGTCCTCTCTGGGACGCATGATATTCACGTCAATGTGGACCAGATCCGACAATATCTCATGAAACACAAATTCCTCCCGGCCCGGAAACAGGGCGCCAAAATGTCGGGTGATCTCCTCCCCGTACTCCCCGTAAGCCTGGGGGGGACGCCACTCCTTGTCTTTCTTTTCATCATAATGATAGATCGGGCTTCCTCCCTTTGATACCGAATCAGCCTTTGGTCCCTTTTTCAGAAGCTTGTCCAGCAGTCCCATTATTATCCTCCTATTCTTTTTCGTGTACTCCCGGGGTACACTTACGTCTTTTTGTCTTCATAATATTTCTGCTTTTTCATATACATGTTCTTATCCGCCCTGCGGCATGTACTGAACAGGTTGTCATCCGCCTCCTCATCAAAGATGGCCGAACCCCAGGAGAATGTAAACTCCGGCCGAAAGGCCAGCTTGTCAAACTCCTTTTTAAGACGCGCCACAAAATCCTCGATCCCGGCCTGGGTGGCTTTTGGCATCATCACCACAAACTCATCACCGCCTATACGGTACATGACCCCTTCCCCGGTATGCATGTTCAGATAGGCCTTGGATATACATGTGATGTACCGGTCTCCCACATCATGGCCCAGGGTGTCATTAATATGCTTTAAGCTGTTCAGATCGATCAGGATAAAACCGATCCCGGATTCCATCTTTTTGGCTTCCAGGTTATTCATATCCAGCTGATAAGCATTCCTGTTCTTAAGCTGGGTCAGATAGTCCATGTTGGACATGTCCCTGTAAAATGGGTTGGAAATACGCCGGAACAGGAACCTGGATACCAGGCAGGCGATCAGGCTGAACAGCAGGATAAACACGGGAAGGGCACGCCTTAAGTTCTGGTACGTCCTGTACTGATGGTCTGCCCTGAACTCAATCCCGATCACTCCGATCACTTCATCCCCCTCATAGATGGGCATATATGTAATGAAGATCTTTCCCCAGTCTGTTTTCTTGATCTCCTCCGGCATCACGATTTCACCCTGCATGGCGCGCTCCATGTCCGGATAAATCTCCCGCTCAATGGGGTCTCCGGGGTACCTGAAATCCTCTGCTCCCGGATCCAGACAGTCTATGACATACACAAATTCCCCGTTCTCGTCCATCTTAGCAGTGTAAAGGTACATGACCCCTGTGATCTCCCTGACCCGCTGGAACCTGTCATGCATCCTGGTATAGTTTTCCTTGAGCACATCCTCCCGTGCGGAAATATGCTTAAATGTATCCGGTTCAAAGCGCTCCCCGATATAGGTATAGATATGCTCCGCCTGGTCATTCAGGCTGCGCAGCATATCCCGGTAGGTAATCTTATACTGAACCATAAATATGGAATAAGATAAAAGAGCCACTATGACAGCGGTAAATACGGAAACCTGGATATCCACTCTTCTCCACATGGCTGATCTCATAATAACAGTTTCTCCTTTGCAGGCATCTGGCAGCATTCCCCTGCTTTTCCCAGTAATCTACTGTTATTATAACCTTCTGCTCCTGGTTTGTCCATGTGTGTCAGGAGACTTTTATATCTCTTTAACCTTCTGTTCCCTCCACCGGGACCATTACTTTCACAATATAATCCTCATAATCTGTCACGGTCAGCTCGTCCACCATCAGGTCCTCATACCACATCCGGCCGGTGGACAGCCCCCTATGCCTGGCAAAATCCGAGATCAGCCTGTATGGTATCTCCATATTCCAGTTATACCCCTTGTGGCACATTTCCACATAGTCTCCTCCCGGCCGCATCATGACCTTGGAGGACGAGGCTTTTTTCTCCAGCCTTGTATAAACTTTTACATACCGGTCATAGATCCCCTGCTCCAAATCCTCCCCCAGGCAGATGGAGCCCACGGCTCCCATGGCTCCGTGGTATTTCTCCTGCATCCTCACGTGTTCCGCTATGTCCACCGCCACCTTCCGCTCATCCTGGGCGCTGACATCGGATACCAGAAGGAAGTCCGCCCTGCGCTTCACCAGACTTGGGGTATCCAGGCTGGTGGTCAGCGCTTCCCTGATATTCTGCTTCTCATTGCGGATAAACCGCTTCATGTTCTTAAGGCGTTCAATCTCCTCATCGATCTGCGCCTCCTTATTATCCATCATGGCCATGAACCGCTCCGGGGAACGGTTCTCCATGTATTCCTTGATCTCCTCCAGGGGCATGCCCAGCTTCTGGAGGGCCTTGATCACCTCGAACACATCCATCTGCCAGACAAAATAATACCTGTATCCGTTTTCCCCCTTCAGGGCCGGGGACAGAAGGCCGATTTGGTCATAGTGGAACAAAGTGTGTTTTTTCACTCCCAGTATCCTTGCAAACTCTCCTGTTGTAAAATATAATTCTGAATGATTTTCCATATTCAATCTCCTCTTGACTATCGGGTAACCCTATACTATATGATAATACCTGCGGCTGAATTTAGCAACCTTTTAACGGCTCTCTTGTTGGGAGCCAGTTTACAAACAGGAGTTTATTATGAGTCATTCGTTATCTAAAAAATTCACATTCGGGTCGCTGCTTATGTTTGCCCTTCCCACTACCATTATGATGGTGGTCATGTCCCTGTATACCATTGTGGATGGTGTGTTCGTGTCCAGGCATGTCAGCACCAACGCCCTGTCATCCATCAATATCGTATACCCTGTGATCAACATTGTCCTGGGTATCAGCGTGATGCTGTCCACGGGAAGCAGCGCCATTGTAGCAAAAAAAATGGGCGAAGGACGGCCGGACAGCGCCCGACAGACCTTCACCACCATTATTTTATTAAATATCGGGCTGGGGCTGGTCATTGCCCTGTTTGGGAATCTGGCGGCCGTCCCCCTGTCCCGTCTCCTGGGTGCCAGCGAACTTTTACTGGAGGATTGCGTCACCTATCTCCGCTGGCAGCTGGCATTTGCGCCGGCCCTTATGCTCCAGATCCTGTTTCAGATGTATTTTGTCACCGAAGGCCGCCCCGGGATCGGGCTGTTCCTCACCCTGCTGGCAGGAGTCAGCAACGCGTTACTGGACTATCTGCTGATCGTGCCCCTTGGACTTGGGATCGCAGGAGCCGCCATTGCCACGGTGACCGGATATATGATACCGGCTGTCATCGGTCTTCTCTACTTTGCGTGTTCCAGAAGGTCCTTGTGGCTGGTACGTCCCCGCATGGAACGGGGGGAACTTAAAGACACCTGCATCAATGGTTCCTCCGAGATGGTGACCAATCTGTCGTCCGGCATCATTACCTTTCTCTTTAACCTGGCCATGATGCACTTTGCTGGGGAGGACGGTGTTGCGGCCATCACCATCATACAGTACTCCCAGTTCCTGTTAAACGCCCTGTTCATGGGATTTTCACAGGGTGTGTCACCGGTCATCAGCTTTAACTACGGAAGCAAAAACCACAATCAGCTCAAGCAGGTGTTCAGGACCTCCCTTATCTTTACAGCGGTGACCTCCCTGGCCACATTCCTGCTGGCCCAGGTCACAGGAAGCCTGGTGGTGGGAGTTTTTTCCAGGCCCGGCACAGCGGTCTACGCCCTGGCCCGCCACGGATTTACCATTTTCGCCTTCAGCTTCCTGTTCTCAGGCCTGACCATCTTTGCCTCGGCTCTGTTTACAGCCCTTTCAGACGGACGCATATCCGCTGTCATCTCCTTTGTGCGCACCTTTGGCCTTATTATCACAAGCCTTCTGGTGCTGCCGTTCCTGATCGGTATTGACGGAGTTTGGCTGGCCATCCCCATTGCGGAGTTTGGAGGAGTGATGCTGAGTATCTATTATATGAAGAAACTGAAGGACGTCTACCGCTATGCGTAAATCATCTGATGTCACCCTACCCCCATTGATCTGACTCCGTTGTTCAGACTCTCTGGTTCAGATTCCCTTGATAAACTTAGTGGGTGACTTCAGCGTATACTTCTTAAACACGGAGCAGAAATGCTTATAATCCGTAAAGCCGGTGGCTTCGGAGATCTCACTGATGCGGTACTGTCTTGTGTTCAGCAGCATGACCGCCTGCTGTACCCTGTATTTGTTGAGGAAGTCCAGAAATGTCTGTTCTGTGACTTCCTTAAATTTTCGGCTGAGATAGCTGGCGCTGACCCCCAGATCCTCTGAAATCCCCTCAATGCTGATCTTTTCGGCATAGTGCTCCTTGATGGTTCCGATGGCCTTTGACACATACTGATTCTCCGAAAGATCCAGCTGCATGTAATATTCCAGGTTCATGCTTCCCCCCTCCAGCTCCGCCTGTTCCAGCACATACTCCGCCTGCCTGGTACTGGCAATCTCCTCCCCCAGCCGTTTCATGATGTCTGCCAGCGCCTCCTCATCCACGGGCTTTAGCAGGTACTCACACACTCTGGCCTCAATAGCCCTTCTGGCATACTCGAAATCAGCATAACTGGTCAGAAGGATACTTTTAAAACGCACCTGTTCCGAAGCCTTTTTTATCATCTCTATCCCATCCATAAACGGCATACAGATATCTGTGATCACCACGTCCGGACGGCACTCCAGTATCTTCTCAAACCCTTCTTTTCCATCTCCTGCCTCCGCCACCACCACACAGCCCATGGAAAGCCAGTCCGTGGTATACACGAGCCCCTTCCTGATCATATCCTCATCTTCTGCAATTAAGACGCGCAGCATGCTTCCTCCTCCTGCTCATCCCACAGGGCCTAATATAGGACACCCGGGTACTGTATCTGATTCTACGTTTCCTCCCGGACCACGGGCAGGGTCACAACCAGGGTGGTCCCATGCCCCTCCGTGCTCCGGATCTCCACCCCATACGGCCTTCCGTACAGGATCGTAATCCTCCGGTGTATGTTGTAAAGGCCTGAATGCCGGCTGGTATTTTCCTTCTGCTCCAGCATGGCGTTCAGTTCACTAAGTGTCTCCTGGGGAATGCCCACCCCATCGTCACGGCAGATCATCATCAGCTTTCCCTCATGGATATACACCTTCATCTCCACCTTCAGGTTCAGCTGGTTCCCGAACCCGTATTTTACCGAGTTCTCGATCATGGGCTGAAGGACCAGCTTGGGGATCCTGCACTCCATGGCTTCCGGCTCGATCTCCGCCTGGAATCCAAGACGGGGGCCGAACCGGCGCTTTAGAATGGTCAGATAATTTTCCAGATGCTCCATATCTTCCTTCAGGGTCACCTGGTCCTTGCTGCCGTCCAGGCTGTAGCGCAGCAGGTTGGACAGGGAAAATACCATTCGCTCCGCTGTGGCCGGTTCCAGCTTACACATATAACGTATGTTCTCCAATGTGTTGTAAAGGAAATGGGGGTTGAACTGGGACTCCAGCTGCTTGTTCTGGGCCATTGCCACCAGTTCGGTCATCTTCCGGTTATTCTCCATCTGCAGCTTCAGGCTGCCGATGGTCTCGTTGAACGCATCTGCAATAATGCGGAACTCATTGTCGCTGTCGATCTGGATAGAACTTTCCAGGTCGCCGGACCTGGCATTTTCCATCACATCCAGGATCCGGTAAAAGTCCTCGGTCTTTGTCTCCGTCACCTTCCTGGCCCGGAACAGCATCCACAGGGTCATCATGGCCAGGGCCGTGATCACCAGCATGCTGCTGAGAGACAGGGAAATAACAATGTTCTGTATGTCCGAGATGGAGTAGACGTTGAACAGCCGGTGGTACACCTGGCTGCCGGACACCAGGTACATCTGCTTGTCATAGGACAGATAATGTCCGGCCCGCTCCAGAACCCCCAGGACCTGGTTGCTTTTGCTGATAAAGTTATAATTGCTGCCAGCAAACACCCACCCATAGGAGTCCGTAATAATGGTCTGGGTCTCCAGGCGGTCCAGTATCTGCTGTATCTGGCTGCCTGGAATGGCGCACACCACATATCCCACGGTCTGCCCCTCCCGCTCCACGCTCCGTCCCAGGGCAATGGTGCTCTGCTGGCTCCGCCATCCCTCCACCAGCTTTACCGCGGTCTGTCCCGGGCGGCTGTCCATATACCAGAAGATTCCCCACGACACCCCCTCCGGCACGTCCAGGTAAGCCGGCCTGTCCCCACGGCTGGACAAAAGGATATTCCGGTCCCGGTCCATGACAAACAGGTCTCCCTTCACATCCAGGCTGTTGGTGATCCCATAGAATTCCTCAAATATTCCGGCCCTGCTCCTGGTGTCCATGGTTTCCCCAAACATTTCCGGCCTGGCGGACAGCTGTTTGATCCCGTCCTCATACCGTTTAAGGATCTGCTCCAGCTGTGCGGCCGCATAGGCGTTGTTCTCTTCCGTGATGCTCTTTCTCCCGTGGAGAAGGGCCGCCATAAAGAACAGGCCGCACAGCAGAGTGAAGATCACAGCCGGCACAATGGCATAGGAGATGAACATGTGCTGGAGTTCATCCCTGAAATATTTCTCCTTCTTCATCCGGCCTGCCCTCCATCGGACACCCGCCGGAAAATCTCTGCAAACCGTTCCAGCCACTCCTTTTTCCTGCTGTTGACCAGGTCCAGGTCATCATAGATGATATGTACTTTATCCTTGTCCGGCAGATACTCCGGCTCCTCCACATCCTTTCTCACCGAACGGCGGACCAGTCGGTCCGCGATCACGGTCTGGGCATCCTTTCCCGTGACAAAATCCACAAAATCCTTTGCGTCCGCCATATGGCGGCTGCCCTTGACAATGCCCACCACATCCGGGGTGGAAATGACGCCCTCCTTCATATAAACCAACCGGACCGGTTCCCCCTGGGCCACATAGTGGGCCCCTCCCTCCTCAAAGGTAAGCCCCACCGCAAACTGTCCCTCTGCCACTCCCTGGTAAACCTGAGCCGAACCGCCAAGGAGGGTTCCGTCCAGGTTCCGGCAGAACTGCTCCACATAATCCCATCCCTTTTCCGGGTCCCCGTCCCCCATGGCATAAAGCATGTTGATCAAATGCTCATAGGCAGAGGATGAGGTGGAGGGATTGCACATGGCGATCTTTCCCCTGAGCTCCGGCTTCAGCAGGTCTTCATACCCCTCCACCACCGTGTCCCCGATCAGATTGGTATTCACCATGATCACGCTGGGCATGTCCGTAAAACGGGTCAGGCTGCCTCCCAGGTTCTTAAATTCTTCCCGCACCATGTCCTCATTTTTACTTACATAGGGTTCAAACAGCTCCTGCCTGGGGCTGGTGGTGGAAAGGGAACCTCCCCAGAAAATGTCGCAGGCCGGCTCCCGGTGCTCCTCCACCATCTGAAGCAGTTCCCCGGTGCCCCCGGTCTGTACATAGGTCCTCACCCCGGTCCTGTTCTCAAATTCCGACACAATGGGGTTTATAAACTCCAACGGATGAGGGCAGTATATCACCAGCACCTCATCCGTCTCACCTTCCGCGGCCGCGGATTGCCCTCTGCCTGCGCATCCCGCCAGGCAGAGGGCAATCCCTATGGCCGCCATATATATGTTCCAATTCTTTTTCATCGGTTTCACGATCCTCACTGGTATGATACGAACATGTGCCATAACGTAACTGTTCTGAAAGGCTTATCTTCTTGACCGGAAAAACCGGTCCTGAACTGTTCCATCATTTTATTGTATCAACCGGCTTAAAGAATGTAAACCCCCTTGGGGTCGAAATCCAGATACGCCTTCTCACCCACCTCGTAGATGCGCCGGTTCACCGGATTATAGTCCGTGATCTCCAGCAGCATGGCTCCCACCATAACCTCATAGTACTGATAAGAACCCATGAAGGTGGACAGACTGACCGTTGCCTCTAAAAGCCCCTGTTCCGCCAGGGTTGCTCCCTCAGGCCGGATCACCAAAGTGGCATCCGCCCCCGGCTCTGCGTGGGCAAAGTTGTTAACCTCCAGCTCCTGTCCCACCACATCGATCACAGCCTTTTCACCGTTCACGGTTTTCACCTTTGCATCCAGGAAATTGGCCTCTCCGATAAAGTCAGCCACAAACTTGGAGGAGGGATGATAATAGATTTCCCTGGGCGTGCCGATCTGCTCCACCTTGCCCTGGCTCATGATAATGATCTTATCGGAAATGCTCATGGCCTCGGACTGGTCGTGGGTTACATAGATGGCCGTGATCCCCACCTTTTGCTGGATCTTTCGGATCTCCGTTCTCATGGTCACGCGCAGTTTGGCATCCAGGTTGCTCAACGGCTCGTCAAACAGCAGAACGCTGGGTTCAATCACCAGGGCCCTGGCCAGGGCCACACGCTGCTGCTGGCCGCCGGACAGCTGGTTGGTCATACGCGATTCCATTCCGTCCATCTCCACCAGCTTAAGGATATTCATGACCCGCTCATGGATCTCCTCCTTGGGAAGCTTGCGTATCTTAAGGCCATAGGCCACATTGTCAAACACGTTGTAATGAGGCAGAAGGGCGTAGCTTTGGAACACCATGGCCGTATCCCTTTTGTTGGGCGTCAGGGCATTGATGTTCTCATCCCCCAGGAAGATATCCCCCTCGTCCGGGCTCTCAAACCCAGCGATCATACGAAGGGTGGTGGTCTTTCCGCAGCCGGACGGCCCTAACAAGGTGACAAAGGATCCCGGCTCTATGTCCAGCGTTGTGTCCTGCACTGCATAGAACTCTTTTCCTGTTTTTGGATCCGTATATATTTTGGAAATGTGGTCCAGACGGACGCCTTTTTTCTGTTTTTCCATGTTATCTTCCTCCCTCTATTCCTCTGCCTTAATTTTCCTGCTGACACCAAAGAACTTCATCAGCGTATCCATCAGCAGCACAGCGCCGTATGTAATGATGATCAGCACGGTTGCGTAAGCACAGGCCACGCCGTAATTGCCTTTTTCCGCCTGTTCATTGATCTGGCAGGTGATAAGCAGAAAGTCCGGTGTCACCAGCAGGATAATGGCGGAAATTGCCGTGATGCTGCGCACAAATGCAGTCACAAGCCCGCTGAAGAATGAATCCTTGATCAGCGGCAGGGTTACGGTCATAAACACCTTGGCGGAACCCGCTCCCATGTCATAGGCGGATTCCTCAATGGACTTGTCGATCTGGCGCAGGGCGGAGATACCGCTTCTGGTGCCGGTGGGAAGGCTTCGCACAATGAACACAATGATCAGGATCAGACCTGAGCCGTAGAGGCCGCTCATGATGCCTGTTCCGAACAGCCCCCTCGCATAGCCGCGGATATATCCGATGCCCAGGACCGTACCGGGAACCGCCATGGCCAGCATGGATACAAATTCAATGAATCCCTTGGCCTTGAATTTTTTCTTGACCACAAGGTAAGAGATCACCATGGATAAAAAGGCGGTCAGCGGGGCCGCAATGGCTGAGAGCACGAAGGAGTCCTTAAACGCCTTTAACCCGCTGGTCTTAAACATATACTGGAACCATTTAAGGCTCAGGCTGTAATCCCTACCCCACAGGGTGAACATGGCTCCAAAGGGAACCATGATGTACATCAGAAGGACAAAGGCCGCCACCAGTCCGCAGAATATGGTCAAAGGCACGGTCACGCTCCTGTCCTCGATCAGCATCCTCATGCGGGATGCCTTGCCGGTCAGGGTAGCCGCTGTCTTCTTTTCCAGATAATACTTCTGGATCAGGAACAGCACCACGGTCAGGGAAAGCAGCACCACGGCCATGGCAGCCGCTCCGGTGGAGTCATAGGCGCCTGTGACCTGGAGATAGATGGTGGTTGCCAATGTATCGTAGGAACCTCCGATAAGCATGGGGTTTGCAAAGTCGGCCACAGACTCGATGAAGGTGACCAGAAAAGCATTTCCCAGTCCGGGGAGCAGAAGGGGGAATGTCACGCTGGTGAACACTTTCCACCTGGTCGCTCCCATATCCCTGGTGGCTTCCTCCAGAGAGGGATCGATATTTTTCAAAAGGCCTTTTAACATCAGGTAGCACACCGGGAAAAAGGTCAGGGTCTGCACAATGGCGATCCCCTTTAACCCGTACACATTGGAATCATAGATTCCCAACAGGGACCGGGTGATGATGCCGCTGCGCCCGAACAGCATGATCATGGAAAGGGACAGCACAAAAGGCGGGGACACTACGGGCAGCATGGATACCAGGGAAAACAGCTTTTCCAGTATTTTTGTTTTCAGCTTTACATAAACCTCCACATAGGCGAATAAAAGTCCGATGGCAGTGGACGTAAACCCTGTGATCAGGCCCAGCACCACCGTATTCTTAAATGCCTTCTGAAACCGTTCCAGACTTAAGACCCGTTTGAACACATCCAGAGTGACACCGCCCTCCTCTGTACGGAAGCTGTCAACCAACAGCATAAAAAGAGGATACAGGATAAACAGCGCCAGGAAGATGAGCAGTACCACGATCATGCTCACCAGGATGGGGTCTGAGAAAAATTTCTTGCGCTCAAGCTCTGCGCTTTGCTTTCTGGCCACGATGAGGCCCCCCTTTCTGTCCGGGAACGCCTGTGCGCTCCCCATTTACATGTCTGTTAAAGCAGAGAATGCTGCGTAATGTACGTTTGGCGCATTACGCAGCACTCCCTCAATAACCTAAACTATCATTCTCGGATCGATTACTCAGTCAGGAAACGGCTGCTGTCTGCGCTGTCTGCAGAGCTTCCCAGTGCCTCAAAGAAATCTTCTACATATTTGGCGCTGTTCTGTTTTGCATCCTCGAAGTCATAATCGATGGTATTGTTCATGTCCAGACCAAACTTGGTTGCTTCCTCTGGCTGGGTCGCATTGCTCAGAACCAGGAACTGGTAGGAGCCATTTTCTTTTGCATGGTCCACACAGTCAGGAGACAGTGCGTATTCGATCCACAGCTTGGCTGCGTTTGGATGGGTGCATCCGTTAAAGATCGCAGTTGCGCCAACCTCAAAGGAGGTTCCGTCTTCGGGTACGATCAGCTGGATATTGTCATATCCCTGAAGGATCTGATAAATACCGTCATGGAGGAAACCGATACCGATGACACACTCACCTGGGCCTACCATCTTGGATGGGCCGGAGCCGGACTTGGTATACTGGGAAATGTTCTTGTCCAGTTTCTTAAAGTATTCCATTGCCTCGTCATGGCCCTTCATCTGAACCATGGTGTTGATCAGCAGCTTTGCTGTTCCTGCGGTATTGGGGTTGGACAGCATGATCAGGCCCTTGTACTCTTCCTTTGTAAGGTCATCCCATGTCTTGGGAGCTTCCAGGCCAAGGCGGTCCAGTTCTTCGGTGTTCACCATGAAGCCCAGGATTCCTTTGTAGATCCCATACCAGCAATTGGTAGGATCCTTGTAATTGTCATTGATCAGGTTCTTTGCATTGATGGCATCGTACTCCATCAAAAGCCCGTCTGCTACCGCCTCGTTATAGGGATCGGTTGTTCCGCCGAACCATACATCGGCAGAAGGTTTGCCGGCTTCCTCAGAGATCTTGGTGTAAACTTCTGAGGTGGAAAGCCTCTGGTACTTGGTTTTGATTCCATACAGGCTCTCAAAGTTCTTGCATGCCGCTGACAGATATTCCTCCTCACAGGAACCGTATACGGTCAACTCGCCCTCGGCCTTTGCAGCCTCGATCAGAGCGTCCATGTCACCGCCTGCCGCCTCCGCCGCTGTGGTATCTGCTGCCGCTTCCTTGGTCTCCTCCTTGGATGCCTCTGTTGCCGCAGTTGTTGCGGGAGCTGCTGTGGTTGGAGTCTCGGTCTTTCCGCCGCCGCATGCGGTAAGGCTCATTGCCATGGTGCATGCCAACAATAGTGCCAGTTTTTTCTTCATAATAAATACCCCTCCTATCTTTTCTGATGTTTTCATCATATCAGAAAAGATGGAGGGGAAAAACCGTGTTTCGAGTAATATTGTCGTGATTTCTGAACTTGTTCTGTATTTTTTTATCTATTATCCACAATCATTCCGCTACATAATTGCTGCAAAGGGATTGTTCCTTTCGCAAAAGCGCCATGCCGGCAGCTGCCAGCACCGCCTGGGTCAGTGGAACCGAGAGCCACACCCCATAAAGTTCCATGACGGGCGGCAGCCCAAAAAACAGAAGCAGGCATAAGACCACAGGTTCCCCATACACCATGACATAGGAGAACAGGTTCCGCTTGGTGGCATAAAAATAGGAGGTTGTTGTCCTGCAAAAGGCAATGAAGATAAACCCCAGGGAAAACACCGGCAGGCTTCCTGCCACTATGGATGAAACCAGGCCGGACGCTCCGAAAAACCCGGGTATCATTTCCCTTAGCAGGTACAGCGTTGCCGCGTTGGCCAATGCCACTGAGACGGCAAAAATATACGCCATGTTTCTGACCTTTCCGGCCAATTCCGGCTTTCCGATCCCAAGATAAAAGCTCATAAGGGGCTGGCTGCCGTCACCGATCCCCTGAAGGAGCAGCTGTACAATGGCCACCACATAGGAGACCACCGCATAGGCAGCCACAGCCGCCTCCCCGCCGTACACGGACGCGCTCCTGTTGATCAGCATGATCACAATAAATGGGGAAATAGTAAGCCCAAAGGGTGAAATACCCGTGCCTATGATTTTTGCAGCCTGGCTCCCCTTTAAGATAAAGTCCTTCTTTTTCAGCCCGCGGATCCTGGACCACATAAAGACCAGGCAGGGAACCACGGTCACCCCCTGTCCGATCACCGTGGCCGCGGCCGCTCCCGCAACTCCGTAATGGTACACGGCCACAAACAGGTAATCCAGCACAATATTGGTGACAAACCCGGCGATCATGGAGATCATGGCGGTCACCGCTCCGTCATAATTCCTGATCAGGGGCGCAAACCCGGTTGCAAAAAACTGCAGCAGGGAGCCGCCTGCCAGGATCTGAATGTAGATCATGGCCTCCTGGTATACCCGTCCCTCTGCCCCTGATATACGGAGCACTGGACCGCATACCCCAAACAGCAGCGCCATCACAAGAAGGCCGCCTGACAGCAGCAGGGTCATGGTATTTCCCAGGCACTCCATCTCCTGCCCTTCCTCCTGTTTTCCCCTGTGGAGCGTGATCCAGACAGCGCCTCCCATCCCGATCCCCGTGCCTGCCGCCTGAACCAGCGCGGCCATGGGATAAGCGATATTTACAGCCGCCAGCCCCAGGTCACCAATGTTCCTTCCTATAAAAAAGCCGTCCACAATGGTATATAGTCCTGAAAATGCAAATGCAAGCATGGACGGCAAAACCGCTTTAAAAAAACGTTTTAACATGACAAACCTCCATTTCTCTGATACACTTACACCAGTATAAACCTTAAAGTTACTTGAAAGTCAATTACATTTTTATGAGAATACCCTTTTATGAGAATACTTTTTATGAGAGTACACTGATACGAATTGGAGGCAAATGAATGAAACAAAACATGAAGCAGATCAACCGGATTAAGGAAGTATCCGAACTCTTCCACATCCCCTCCTCCGCCCTGCGGTATTGGGATGATGAGGGACTGGTCCGATTTGAGCGCACCGCTGATAACAATTACCGCCGTCCCACCTCCCAGACCATGGTGGATATCTGCGATGTAATGTTTTACCGGAGCCTTTCCCTGTCCATTAAGGAAATAAAGGCCATTCCCGGAATGAGCGTGGAAGAGGTGGGCAAAACCCTGGACGCCAATGCAAAGCACCTGGAGGAGCAGATCGTCCTGATCCGCCGGACCCTGGACAAGCTGCACACACGGCAGGCCATGGTCCGCCACATCCTGGAGATGGACCACTCTCACTATGAGACGGCCACGGACCGGCTCCCCGCCATGAAGCTGTTTGCATCAGATGATAAGCATGCCCTTGAGGTCTATGTAAACGATCCCTACCAGACCGCGATTCTGATCCGTCCGGAGACATCACAGGAGTCACAGTACGGGGTATTCCTGGACCCGGCACCATCCGGCATTTTACCTGACGGTCCGGATACGGCCATCACCGGCACCATCCTCCGCCCCGCAGACGCCGTTCCCTGCCTTTACCTGAAAGGTATCCTCAAGGTAAACGCAGCCCTCCCCTCTGCCCACAATGCCCGGGACTTTGTAAAGGCAGCCCGCGGGATGGGATACCAGACCGGGGCTCTGGCCGGCCGGTATCTTCTCACAGCCAGCGAGGGATACCGCTGCGACTACTATGAGGCATGGCTGGAACTGTTGTGAGTCGCGGCCGGAGCTGTTGTGGGTTGCGGCTGGAACTGTCATAAGCCATTGACGGAACTAAAATTCCAAATGGTAAAATTCCAAATATCCTATTGACTATCGGGTTACACTATACCTTACAATAGTACGGTTATCCGGAGCAGTAAAGCAGATCCGGCTGTTCCAACTGAAAGGAGAGTGTCCAGATGTATCTGATCCTACATTATCTGAAACGCTATAAAACTTATGTATTTTTTAATATCCTGGCCATCCTGGGCTTTGCCGCCGCGGAGCTTGGCATTCCCACCATTGTATCCAGGATGATCGACAACGGCATTGTGCTGAATGACCGCGCCTATATTTACAAAATGGGAGCCGCCATCCTGGCCGTGGCCATTGCCGGAGGGATCGGGAACGTCCTGTTGGCTTACTGCAGTTCCCAGGTGAGTACCAGGATCACCAGAGATATCCGCAATGACATCTTCAGAAAGGCCCAGGAATTTTCCCACACGGAATATAACAAGTTCGGAATATCCAGTATGATCACAAGGACCACCAATGATGCATTCATCCTGATGCAGTTCATTAATATCATACTGCGCACCGCACTGCTCACCCCTATTATGATCATCATCAGCATGTTCATGGTCATCCGCACCAGCGTGACCCTGTCCATGGTCATAGGGGGATGTGTTCCTGTCATCTGCCTGGGCGTGTATCTGGTTGCCAGGACCAGCAACCCCATCAGTACCAGACAGCAGAAAGGGCTGGACCGCCTGAACAGGATTACCAGGGAAAACCTTACCGGTGTCCGTGTGATCCGCGCATTCTGTAAGGATGAATATGAGACGGAGCGTTTTTCCGATGCCAATGAGGATTATGCCAAAAATGCCAGGAAGCTGTTTAAGCTGATGTCGGTGACCCAGCCATCCTTCTTTCTGCTGCTGAATCTGGCCGTATCCATAGTATTTATCCTCTCCAGCAGGCTCATTGACATGGGCAGCCTCCAGGTGGGCAATCTGGTGGCCTTCCAGGAATACATGTTCCATGCCATGTTTTCCATGATGCTGTTCTCCCTGGTGTTTGTCATGTATCCAAGGGCCGAGATCAGCGCCAGGAGGATCAAGGAACTTCTGGATGAACAGCCCCTGATCCAGAATCCTAAAAATCCCGTGCTCTCAGGGGATGAAAGCGGCACCCTTGTCTTTGACCATGTATCCTTCCAGTACCCGGACGGGGAAGCCCCTGTTCTCAGGGACATCACCTTTGAAGCCGGGCGTGGGGATACCGTTGCCTTTATCGGCAGCACGGGCAGCGGGAAAAGCACGCTGATCAACCTGATTCCCAGGTTCTATGACATCAGCTCAGGAAGCATCCGCATTGACAATGTGGATGTGCGCAAATATGATTTAAAGGCCCTGAGGGAAAAGATCGGGTTCATTCCCCAAAAGGCCCTGCTGTTTACAGGAAGCATCACGGAAAATATCCGCTACGGCAAACACGATGCAGTGCGGTCCGAGGTGGAGCACTCCGCAAAAGTGGCCCAGGCCTATGATTTTATCACGGAAAAACCTCACCAGTTTGATGAAATGATCGAGGAAGGCGGCGGCAATGTGTCCGGCGGCCAGCGCCAAAGGCTCAGCATTGCAAGAGCCGTGGTGCGTAAGCCCGATATCTATATATTTGATGATTCATTTTCCGCCCTGGATTTTAAAACAGACGCAAACCTGAGAAAAAAATTAAAAGAGGAGACAAAGGGTGCCATTACATTGATCGTGGCCCAGAGGGTCACATCCATTATGGACGCCACCAAGATCATTGTCCTCAACGAGGGGGTCGTGGTGGGCATGGGAACCCACAGGGAACTTCTTAAAAGCTGCAGTATTTACCATGAGATCGCCACCAGCCAGCTGTCAGAGGAGGAATTAGCACAATGAAACAAAACAATACAGGAATGAAACGCCTGATTCCATATTTGAAAGCATACCGTTTTAAAATAACAGGAGCCATCCTGCTGATCATTGCGGCCTCCTGCCTGATCGCCATCAGTCCAACCCTGGAGGGCATGATCACCACCCAGCTGTTTAACGATGTGACGGCCGGACACGGGGTCAACTTCGCTGTCATTTACAGGATCGTAGCCACTCTGCTGGTAGTTTACCTCACAGGAGCCCTGTGCAACTGCTCCTACCAGTTCCTGCTCACTGATGCCATCCAAAGCGCCATGGTGGACCTGAGGAATGATGTGGAGAGCAAGATCAGACGCCTGCCCATCTCCTATTTTGACCAGAATCCCCTGGGGGATACCATGAGCCGCGTATCCAATGACATGGAAACCATATCCAATGCGCTGCAGCAGAGCTTTGCCCAGATACTCAATGCCATCCTGGGGCTCACCCTGGCTGTCGCCATGATGTTTTCCATTCAATGGAAAATGGCCCTGGCCTCCATGCTGATCATCCTTGGCTCTGTTGTTATATCCAAGCTGATCGTAAAAAAATCCCAGCCCCTATTTGAGAAGCAGCAGAATGCCCTGGGTGCGCTGAGCGGAGTGGTGCAGGAAAGCTTTACGGGATTTAATGAGATCAAACTCTTTGGAAAGCAGGAGGATGCCCTCTCAGACTTCATGAAGGCCAACAACGAACTCTGCCGCAACGGCTTCCAGGCCCAGTTCATCAGCGGCCTGATGTCCCCGCTGGTATCCTTTATAACCTATGTGGGCATTGGATGTATCGCCATCATGGGCGCCCTGTATGCCCTGTCCGGAGTCATCGCGGTGGGACAGCTCCAGGCATTTATCCGTTACATCTGGCAGGTGAACCAGCCGCTTTCACAGATGACCCAGCTGTCCTCCGCCCTCCAGTCCTCCGCCGCGGCCGTACACCGTGTATTTGAATTCTTAAATGAGCAGGAGG
Organism: Enterocloster citroniae; assembly: GCF_040545455.1. NCBI lineage: Bacteria > Bacillati > Bacillota > Clostridia > Lachnospirales > Lachnospiraceae > Enterocloster > Enterocloster citroniae. Next base: position 74,751 of record NZ_JBEPLZ010000014.1, read on the forward strand.
AAACAGAGGATGACCATTGTATCCCGGCGCCGGAGCATGTTGAGGGAAATGTAGTCTTTGATGACGTACATTTCTCCTACACAGCAGAAAAGCCCCTGATCCAGGGGCTGAACGCCAATGTAAAAAGCGGGCAGATGGTTGCTATCGTGGGACCCACCGGTGTGGGAAAAACCACCCTCATCAATCTTCTCATGCGTTTTTATGATGTAACGTCAGGCGCCATTCTTATTGACGGCATTGACATCCGCCATATGAAGCGGAAGGACCTGCGCTCCAAATTCGGCATGGTGCTTCAGGACACCTGGCTCTTTAAGGGCACGATCCGTGAAAATATTGCCTACGGAAAGGACGATGCCACGGACGGGGAGATCATCCGGGCCGCAAAGATAGCCAATGTACACCATTTCATAACCACCCTTCCGGAGGGCTATGACATGATACTAAACGAGGAGTCCAGCAACATTTCCCAGGGTGAGAAACAGCTTCTTACCATTGCCAGGGCCGTGCTGTGCGACCCGCCCATCCTTATCCTGGACGAGGCCACCAGTTCGGTAGACACACGTCTGGAGCACATGCTCCAGGATGCCATGCAGAATATCATGAAGGGCCGCACCTCCTTTGTCATCGCACACCGTCTGTCCACCATCCGCAACGCCGACCTGATCCTTGTGATGCGGGACGGCAATATCGTGGAGCAGGGCACCCACCATGAGCTGCTGGAAAAGAAGGGTTATTATGAGCAGCTCTATCACGCGCAGTTTGCCGAGATCCTGTGACATATCCTAAGTCAGCCGGGGCCGAAAAACCGAATCAGTTTCAGAGTCTCTCCCCCTGTCCCGCTTAGGGTAAACCCATCCATGGCAGCGGGGAGAAAGAACTGCTCACCCTTATCCAGTGTCAGAACGTCTTCACCGATCCTTATGACGCCCTTTCCTTCCAGCACATACAGGCCGGAACAGTCCCCATTTTTGGGGATCCGTAAGCCGTCTTCCCGGAGGGGCAGGCCCTCTCCCTGTGGGGGGATGGTCAGGCAGTCCATGGAGAAAAAGGGCGTATCTTCATATCCCACCAGGGTATCCACCCTTCCCTCCCTGCAGTCTATCTTTTTTCTTCTCTTTAAAAACCAGCGCTTCTTTGTCTCTTTCCGGGACAGACCTTCATAATGAAAGCAGTCAAACATCCGCTCAAATCCCAGACCCTGATGGCACATCGCGTCCTCCACACTGTACCCGGAGGGTGTCACCCGCTCCACCCGTATGGTGTAGTCCGTTGGTTCCTGGATTTCTGTCAGGAAGCACCCTGCCCCAATGGCATGGGGAACGCCGCCCTCGATCAGTACCGTGTCCCCTGGCTCCACCTCAAACCGGTGCAGGCACTGAAGCATCCCGTCTATATCCTGCCGGTCAAACAGGCCCATCCACTGCTGTCTTGTGACGCCTTCCTTAAATCCCATGTATACACACGGTTTTTCTCCATTGACGGTCCGGCCGCCCAGAATATGCCAACACTCCGTCTTTCCGTATTCGGATCCGAACAGCTCCCTTGCCTTATCCCTGTCAGGGTGCACCTGGACAGCCAGCCGCTCCGCGGAATCAATGAGTTTTACCAGCACGCCCATGGTAGTTCCCAGGCGTTTCACATGGTCTGTACCAAGGAACGAAGACGGATCAGACTGGATCACTGATCTCAGCGTGATATCCGTTCCCTGTACATGGCTCATGCCCTCCTCTTTTACAGACTCCCGACCCGGGTTTCTGGCAGCGACCAGGGAAACGATCCATTCCTCGGGGAAATGTCCGTCCGTTCCAACCGCGCATCCGTGGAACTCATCCAGCATTTTGCCTCCCAGATACGTCCTCCAGGCCCTTGCATGGTCCAGCCTGACCGGCAATCTGCTGCTAACCTGCAATCCACTGCTAACCTGCGTTTGATCCATGTACTCCTCCCTAAAATCCATTGTGATCGGACAGTTCCTTAAACCAGTGTCCGGATCTTTTCATGGTGATTTTGCATCCGTCATGGATATCCACCCGCAAAAGCCCATACCGGTTCTTGTAAGCATTGATCCAGGACCAGCAGTCAAATGGCGCCCACAGATGATACCCAAAACAATTGCATCCCTCTGATATGGCTTTGTGAAGGTACTTTAAATGCTCCTTGATGAACTCAATGCGGTAATCATCCTCCACCATGCCTGATTCCCCTATGTATTGCTCCTCGTCCTGGATTCCCATCCCATTTTCAGAGATATACCATGGGATATTTCCATAATTTTCCTTAATGTTCATTGCAATATCATAGATCGCAGGCTCATAGATCTCCCATCCCCTGGAGCGGTTCATCTTCTGCCCCTCAAACTCATAGGATTCATAGTATTTCTCCGGCATCAGCGGTCCCTCATAGGCAGTGGTCCTGGCCTTTGCCCTTCTGGGATGATAATAATTCACCCCCAGATAGTCCACCGTGTTCTCCCGGATGATATCCATGTCCCCTTCCCTGGTCTTAGGAAGGATCCCCTCCGCCTCTAAAAGGGCTGTCAATTCCTGGGGATACGTTCCCTTTACCGAGGGATCCAGGAAGGAGCGGTTAAAGATCAGATCCAGGGTGTCCGCCGCTTTCCGGTCTTCCTCCCGGTCCGGATCCTGGCAGTAGGTGGGGGTGAGGTTAATAATGATGCCGATTTTTCCGTCACACCTGCTTTTTCTGAATTCCGCAACCGCCAGACTGCTGGCCAGCTGCACATGGTAGCCCACCTGGGCTGCCTTTGCAGCATCACAAACAGCCGGATAGTGCCGCTGGTACAGGTATCCGGTTTCCGGGATGATAACCGGCTCATTAAAGGTTGTCCAGTACTTCACCCGGTCCCCGAAACGCTCAAAGCAGACTGCTGCAAATGCCGCAAAGGCGTATGCTGTCTCCCTGTTTTCAAAACCGCCTTTTTCCACCCAATACAGCGGAAGATCAAAATGGTGAAGGCACATCATGGGCTCAATTCCGTTTTCTATGAGGGCATTGATCACCTGGTCATAGAAACGGATCCCCTCCTCATTCACCTTGCCGTCACAGCCGCAGATGATCCTGCTCCACTGAATGGAGGTGCGGTAGGATTTGATCCCTGCCTGCTTCATCTTCTCTATGTACTCAGGGTACTTGTGGTAAAAATCAGAGGTCACTGACGGCCCCACCTGGCCGAAAAAGCGTTCCGGCTCCTTGTCAAACCAGTAATCCCACTCAGAGGCCACCCTGTGCCCTTCCCTGCTTCCTCCTTCCGACTGGGGACCGGAACTGGCTCCTCCCCATAAAAAACCTTCTGGAAAATGATATGTCATAACCTTACTCTCCTTCATTTATATTGTATGTTCCAATTGATCATGATATAGATAATAATAGAGCGCTCCGTACAGGTTTGCCTGGTTCCCGTTGGTACATGCACAGATATTGGGCCTCAGATAGCCCGGTCTCTGCCCGTCCAGCAGTTCCTCTGTCTTAAGGCGGATCCCCCGGATGATATCCGCATTGGCGCTGATCCCTCCGCCAATGGCGATCATTTCCGGGTCAAAGGAAAACTCCAGGGTAATGCATCCCACAGCCATCCAATAGTAAAATTCTTCCAAAAGTTCTGTGGCCAGCCCGTCTCCATCCATGGAACGGCAAACCAGTTCCTTTCCCGTGACAATTTCTTCAATGCCTTTGCGCTTCCTGTATTTCCTTGCCTGCTTTTCCAATGTGTAATCGCTCCAGGTGAGAAGTACCCCGTCCTTAAATCCCCCCATAGGGAAATTTCCAAACTCCCCGCGGTTCATGGTAACTCCCTTGTAGAGCTGTCCATGTTCCACCACAGCTCCTCCGATCCCTGTGCCGCAGATAACAAATACCACGTTTTTACAGTTCCTGGCCACACCCTTCCACAGTTCCCCCATGGCGGCACATTTTGCATCATTGGCCATGGTTACCGTAAGACCGCCCAGGCGCTGTGACAGCAGGTTTTTTAATTCTACATCATGTATGTAGGGGACTGCACTGATCCCCCTGATGATTCCTTCCCGGCTGTGGACTTCCCCGGGAAAGCTGAAAGCCGCGCCTTGTATGTCCCACTGCTTTGAGGTTTTGAGGAAAATCTCCCGGATCTTATTTAAAAATGTTTCCAGGCCGGCTGCCGGTGTCTCAAATGAATCCCTCAGGCAGAATCTCCCCTGTTCATCCGACACCCCATACTTGACACCGGTCCCTCCCACATCAAAGACCAGTATCACAGCTCATCCTCCTGCCACCGGTAAATATATGCTGTATTTTCAGGAACTGTGAACTCCGCGGCCGGACCTGCAGCGGTCACGGCCCCTGTCATTACATTTTCAATGGAAACACCTTCCGGAAGCCCCTGGATACAAACCGGCTGCTTTACGGTATCAAAGTTGATCACCAATGCCGCGGACCACTCTCCGGCCCTGATAAAACTCACATGGACCCGTTCTCCCTTTTGCACAGTCACCATATCCGGGCAGCGCTCCTTTACAAGGGGCATCACCGTGTCCTCCACTTCCCTGATGCTGTTTTTCTTCAGCTCCACACCCAGGAAGGAATTAAAATACAGGGTCTTTCCCTTACCGAATCCATGGAGCACCACGGCCGGGCTTCCGTCCTCCATGGTTCCCAGTACCTGGGCATCCTCCCGGACTTCCAGCTTCTGCTCCATGAAATTACAGGGGATCCTTTCACCTCCCAGGCAGAAGGAATGACCTGAATCCACGTCCGTCTCCACCAGACCAAAGAGGCTGCTCAGCTTCCTTCCCGGAATCCCTTCACAGGGCACCTCCCCGTACTCATTAACGCTTGCCAGCCTTGCGTCCGCGATCAGGAGGCCGCCCTGCTCCACAAACCGGGTGAGTCTGTCAGCCATATCACTGCTGATGCTCAGGATGGAGGGAAGCACGATGACCCCTGTATCCTCCTCATTCAGGTCCTCAAGATCTGTAAATTCCGGCAGCACCCCGTGATTCCAGAACAGGCGGTACCATCCTTCCACATCCTCGCTCCAGAAACTGTTATTCCACTTTAAAAACGCATCAAAATACAGCCTGGAGGAATAGGAGACAGCTATTTTCACCATGGGCTTTGCAATGGAGAAATCACCAAACAGATCCTCCTGTGCGCGGATCAGGGAGACCAGCTCCTTCACTTTCTCCGCCTTTTCATTGGGCGTCCCGTCCATTCTTGTAAGTCCCCGTCCCGTGGACTGGTATCCATGGAGGAAGGGACGCCATCTCCACAGCTGCATGCCCTGGGCTCCGGTGAACATGCACATCAGGATCCAGTCATACAGCTCCTGCCCGGTAACCTCGGATCCCGGTGTGAGCACAGACTGGGTATGGGTCTGCAGCTCATTGACCAGGTAGGGCTTGCCCGCCTTTCTGGCCGCCCCGGCCGGAATGCTGTAGTACATGGACATGGTCCACGGCGTATTCCTGTAGTTGCGCCCCCAGCTCTTGGGATAAAAGGTGGAGCCATAGATATCCGGTATTTTTGCTGTTGCAAACTCATCATTATTGCGAAGGGTCACATCCCCTGACAGGATCTGGGCGCTGGTCCCGTCTATGATAATGGGATGGCTGGTATCGTATTTCCTGGCCGTATCATATAGGAATCTGCAGATTTCCGTCAAAGTCACACTGCGGAACCGCTCATACTCCAGATCCGGCATGATGCTGCTCCATATGCTGTAGGCGGACCGTCTTTTTTCAGGGAAAATCTGTGAGAATCCCTCATACCTGCGGTACCATACCCGGTTCAGGTGTTCAATGGTCCCATAGGTTTCCTTCAGCCACTCCTGGTATTTCCCAATGGTATACCTGTCATCGCTTCTGAAATGTGCCTCGTTAAACACATCATATCCGTATACTGCACTGTGGTCCTTAAAGGCATTGATGGCTTCCCGGAAAAATACATCAATGTATTCCCTTACCACAGGGTGATTCAGGTTGGCCCAAAAACAATTCTCGTTAAAATGTTCTCCCCGCTCATCATGGATCATCATCTCGCTGGTCAGGGCACTGTCAGGCATGAACTCCTGGGCCTGATTCTGGCCAAAGAGCTGAAGGATGGCCTTCATACCCAGCTTTTCACACTCATCCAGTACCATTCTGGTCTGATCAAATACCCACTCATGAGAATCCTTTGCCAGCCATGGGTTTCCCACCGGCCACAGCGTGATCAGATTACATCCGTATTCCTGCATCTGAGACAGATCCCTGCGGATCTCCTCCTGTGTGTAATCCTGTTCAATGATATAAACCGCGCCGAATAAAAACTGTTTCTTATCTTCCTGCTTCCTGTTTTCCTGCTTCATGTCTTCCTCCTTGATCCCACTGATAATCCCATTATAATGATCCAAAGGAAAACAAAAACCATAGATTCTACACTACTGTCCAATATTCTACACTTAACGGTTGCGGTAGGAAGTGGGAGTAAATCCTGTGTATTTCTTAAAGATAAAAGCAAAATATTTGTAATCGCTAAATCCTGTCTCCTCAGCAATGGCGTAAACCTTTGTCTCAGGCTCCGCGTCCATCCGCTTTTTGGCCTGTTCGATCCTGTATTTATTCAGCCAGTCCGTGAAATTCTCACCTGTCTCCTCCTTGAACACGCGGCTGAAATAATTGGGGGTCACATACACGGCCTGGGCCACATCCCCCACCTGGATGCTCTCGGAAAAGTGTTCCATGGCATAGGCAAGTCCTCCTGCCACAATCCCCTTGTACTTGCCGTTGCTCTGCCGGTCCACGGCTGCCAGGGACTCACTGTATATGTCCTTCATCCACATTTCCAGATCTTGTGCCGTTTCATACTTTGATATCTCATTGTAGTAATAATAATTTTTTCCCAGCGCCTGTTCCGGCGACACGGAAAAATGCTCCAGCTGGCGCATGGCGATCAGCACCAGATACATACAAAACTGCTCCGTTCCCCTGCGCCCCAGGTCCTGCTCCATCACATATTTCTGGAACACCATTTCCAGCGCATCATAAACCCTGTTTTTATCCAGCAGTCTCACCGCATCGCTGATCTCCTGCTCCTCCTCAGGGGTAAGGAACAGCCTGGCATGTTCAGACCCGTTTCTGGGATCGCCCTCCCTTACAATGATCTGACTGCTCCCCTGTTTGATCCTCTCCTCCACAGCCTCGTCCGCTGACCGGTAGGAAATCTTAAGATCCTGTATGGCCTTTACCTTTTTTCCAATGCCCACGGATATGGAGACCCCGTAGTACTTGCGCATACAGAACTGGACTTCCTTGCAGCACCTGGTAATCTTTTTTGTCTCCTGGTCCGTGCCCAGGATCACCATCACCCTGGCCTCGCCCTCATCGCAGATAACAGCGCTGCCGCAGGCTCCCAGCACTTCCTCGGCAATGTTGGACATGGCATATTTTAAAAGCCCGGCCTCCCGTTCCCCGCTTGCGATCAGCTGATAATAATAGTCAATACAGAAAATAATGATCTGATGCTCCTGCCCTGAAAAGTCCATGCCCAGGGCCCCTGCCTGCTCTGTAAAGGCAGTTTCACCAATCTCTCCCTGGAAATAGCGTTTCACACAGCGGTTGCGCATCATGGGAAGGTTTTCCTTTAAAAGCACGGTCTTCTGGGTCCTGCTGACAACAGTGGCATTTTCCTGACGGACCTGATCAGCCAGCTTCCTGACCAGTTTTGTCAGATCCTCTGTGTTAATGGGCTTTAACAGATAATCCGCCGCTCCCAGGCGTATGGCTTCCCTGGCATACTCAAATTCGCTGTAACCCGTAAGGAACACCACCCTTACCTTGGGAAGCTTTTCCTTTAATTCCTTTGCAAAACGGATCCCGTCCACAATGGGCATTCTGATATCCGTGATCACAATATCCGGCTTTTCCGTCAGGGCTTTTGCCATACCGTCCCTTCCGTTCCCCGCAGTCCCCACCACCTGCACATCCAGGCTCTCCCAATCCACTGCCCTTACGATTCCCTCCCGGATCACCGGTTCATCATCAACCACCATCATTCTAATCATTTGATATTCCCCCTTTACGTATCGCCTCTCTATACAGCAGTCCTATCCCCTTCCAGGATAAAAGGCTGCACCACCCGCACGATCAACCCCTTTGGTATGCGTTTTTCAAACCGAAGACCGTATTCTTCCCCATAGCAGAGCCTGATCCGATCATTCACATTGGAAAGCCCCATGCCCTTAAGCCCTTCCCTGTACTGATCCATCAATGCCTTCAGTTCCTCCGTATCCGCATCCATACCGTCATTTTCCACGGTCATGATAAGATCATTCTCTTCCCTGTAAATCCTGATCCATATGGTACCCGGTTCCCCTGTGGGCTCCAGGCCGTGCACAATGGCATTTTCCACCAGGGGCTGAAGCACGAACCGCACGGTTTCGCAGCCCATTACCCCCTCGTCCGCTTCCACCGCAAACTCAATGGAATCCGTGTGACGGCATTCCTGGATCATGATATAGTTTCGGATGTGCTCCAGTTCCCCTGCTACCGTGGTAGTCTTACCCGTATCCTTTACAGATGCCCGAAATAGTTTGGAAAGGGCTTCTATGAGACGGCAGGTCTCTCCCGCCTGTTCCATGCGGCTCATCCAGCAGATGGTATCCAGCGTGTTGTACAGGAAATGAGGATTGATATATGCCTGCATGGCCCGTATCTGTGCATCCTTTTCTCTGATCTTGGCCAGATACACCTGATTTACCAGCTCATCCAGCCTGGCGCTCATCCTGTTAAATGCCTTTGCCAGCAGGGACAGTTCCTCATACCCCGTCTCCGGCAGCTTCCGTTTAAAATGATCTTCCTCAATATGCTTCATGGAAGACTCCAGCCGCTTTAACGGCCGGATCACAAACCGGGAAAGGAAAAATCCCGCCAGGGCGCACAGGACAACGGCCAATATGCCGGACGTGATCAAAAGCTGCCGGACCACAGCCGTCTCCCCGGATATCTGGCTTAAGGAAATCTGCTTCACCACATACCAGCCCGGATACTTTACCCTGGCGCAGGCTGTCATCACCGGAGTTCCGTCCACCTTCATCTGCTGGCTGCTGTACTCCTCATCCAGCTTCAGGTTGGGCAGTATTTCAGACACAGCCTTTCCCTCCTGGTCAGGGTCTGTGGAGATGATGATCCTGCCGTCCTCCACAATGTAATATGCTTCCCCGTCAGCGCGGTAATCATTTAACAGCCGTTTCAGGTTCTGCTTCTTGAAATAGATCTGCTGGAAACCAATGGGAATCCCAATATCATTGATGTCATGGATGCATCTGGCATATCCGTACAGCTCATCACTTCTCAAGTCCCCGTAATCCGCCACATGGATATCTGTCCGGAACAGAGGACCCCCGCTCTTTTCCATCAGCAGCTCTTTAACCGGTCCGCTGATCCCTTCCGTGACCGAACTGGAGCTGTAGCGCCTGCCGTCCAAGCGCACAAAATCCACGGCATAGATGTATTCCTCATATGCAATCTGGTTTAAAACATACTGGTTCAGGCTGTACCAGGCCTGTTCCACCTCATCCGGATCCCTGGCCAGCAGGTACTCGCGCACCATCTCATTCTGATAGAATGACAGGGAGCTGTTCTGCAGGTTTTTCATGATCCCTTCAATATTAGAAGCGATCTGGGATGTATTGCTTTGATTCAGGACCCTGACATTTTCCGTTATGATCTTACGGTACTGTCTGTAGGAGATAACTCCCAGTATGGCGGTAGGTACAATGATCAGCACCAGGATCACTGCAAATATGGTCTTTTGAAGACTTCCAAACATCCTTTTCCACAACATTTTCATCATTTCCTCCGATTGAGACTCCTGCCTCACAGGTGGGTGAATCCGCCTCTGAATGTTTTACGGTTCCCCTGAAAACGCATATAAGACAAGCTGTAAACAGCCTGTCTGACATGCAAAACGAATGATCGGTCTTAACCCTTAACCGCTCCCGCGGTCATGCCTTTCATAATCTGATTATAGAACAAAAGATACATAATCACCACAGGAAGTGTGGAAACCACAAGGGCTGCCAGCATCAACGGATAATTTACCGTATAGCTTCCCACAAAATTGGTAAGTCCAATGGGCATTGTCTTAAGAGAATTACTTCTGATCAATACCAGCGCCAGCGGAAATTCATTCCAGGTGTTCAGGAAGGTGAGGATGGCACTGGTGGATAACACCGGCCTGCACATGGGCATTACAATGGCAAACATGGTATGTAGAAAGGAGCTTCCGTCTATACATGCCGCCTCCTCGATCTCAATGGGCACGCTGGCCACAGAGCTTTCCACCAGAAACACTGCCACCGGAAGGGCGAATGCGATATAGGGCAATATCAATGTGTATCTTTTATTCAGGAGTCCCAATGACTTAAATTCCACAAAGATGGGAATCAAAAGAGCGTAAATGGGGATCAGCATTCCGGACAAAAACATATAGTACACAAATGTCCTTCCCCTGAATTTAAACCTGGACAGACAGTAGCCTGTCACAAAAGCGATCACGATCACAACGGCAACAGTGATCAGGGTGTTAAACATACTGTTCATAAAGTAGGAGCCGATGTTCCCCTCCTCAATGGCCCGGGCGTAATTGTCAAATATCAGCTTCTTTGGAAGGCTCAAAATATCCAGTGAAAACTCCTGATCTGTTTTCAGGGATGAGTAGATCATCCATATGATGGGGAAAATGCAGGTTACGGAAAACAATGTCACAAATCCGTTGGCAATCACTGTCTCCACGGCTTTTACCGCTTTTTTCATGCTTCCTCCTCCTTCTTTCTTCCAACCAGCTTACTGATAACGATCAGGCCCAGGCTCAGGATCAGGATCCCAATGGCCGCCGTACTTCCGTATCCGTAACGCATCCGGTTCATGGACACATTGTAGGCATAGAGGGCCACCACCTCAGAGCTGGTTCCCGGTCCTCCGCCGGTCATGACAAAGATCTGGTCAAATGTCTTCATATTTCCGGATATACACAGCATCACGGTCACCATCAGAGTGCTCTTAATAAGGGGCATTACAATGTAAAAGGACTTCTTCCACCCCGTGGCCCCGTCCAGCTCCGCCACTTCCAGGACGCTCTGGTCAATTCCCTGGATAGCTGCCAGCAGTATGATCAGGTAATATCCAATAAACTGCCACACCTTTGGGATGGCCAGGGAGCCGATTACAATGTCCGGGTTATCCAGCCACAGCTGGATATAGCGCTCCAGCCCCAGGCTCCGCATCAGTGTGTTCACAATTCCATACTCGGAATTATACATGATCCTCCACAAAAATCCTACCACCACTGCGGACAGCACCACCGGAAAGAAGATAACGGTTCTGTGCAGATTCTTAAACTTCAATATTCTGGACTGTAACAGCATGGCAATGATAAAGGCAATTCCGATCTGACCGATCACAGTCCAGAATATGAAGGTCAGGTTATTCATAAACGCACTCCAGAACGCCTTGTCGTGTATCAATTCCACATAGTTCCGGAATCCGATAAATGTCCTCTCAGGCCCGCCGTTCCACTCAAAGAAGCTGTTGTACACTGCCACGAACAGGGGCATGATGCAGCATATGGCGAAAATCACAAGCCCGGGGGCCAGCAATCCATAGATGACTGCGTTTTTGGGCCTCAATGCCTTACTCATATTCTTCACTCACTTTCAGTTATTTTCATACTCAGTCTGGATCCTCTGAGCCAGTTCCTCCGGTGTCACCCTGCCGATAAGCAGTTCCTGAAGTCCTCCCTGCATCACATCAATCACGCCTGAACTCAGCTGATGGTCATATACCGGGATAAAGGGCCTGCCTTCTGCAAATGCATCAAACTTAGCTGCCACGGTTTCAGTGATCTCCACATCTTCCCCTGGTTTTACCGCTGACAGAGTTCCCTCCTCAATGGCAGCCGTGCCATATTCAGGACCTGTCATAGCCTTCAACATATCCTTTACCACTTCCAGCTTCTCAGGGCTTAACTTAGAGCTGACCGCAATTGCCCATCCTGCGCCTCCTGTGATCGCTTCCGGATTGCCCTTTCCGCCTTCCACCATGGGAAGAGCTGCCATTTCCGTCACATTTTTCACATTATCAGGGCAGTTCTCATCAAAATTGGCAATGGCCCAGCTTCCGTCAATGGTAATAGCCGCCTTGCCGTTCATATACATCTGTCTCTGCTGTGCTCCGTCAATACTGTTCACGTCCTCGTTAAAAGCGCCTGCCGCCGCCAGGTCGCTGAGGGCCTGAAGGGAAGCTACAAACTCCGGATCCGTGAATTTTGCACCGCTGTTATCACGGATGCTCTGATACCACTCATCACCGGTGAGACGGTTTCCAAGAGTGCTCATGATTACGGATTCCGCATTCCATTTCTCCTTGTTACCCAACACGATGGGTGTAACTCCAATGGACTTCAGGTCTGGAATGATATCGATCAGTTCATCCCAGGTCTTGGGAAATTCCTTGATCCCCGCCTGAGCAAACAGGTCTGTATTGTAGAATACACATGTATTTGTCACCTGGAATGGAATAGCGTATATCTTTTCATCAATGGTGAAATTGGAGAACACGCCCTCCTTAAAGTTATCTCTCCACTGTGGATCCTCTGCCAGGATATCATCCAGCGCGTACATTTTCCCGTTTTCCACAAATGTCTGAGCCATCTGTCCCTTTACCATAAACACATCAGGCAGTTCATCCCCTGCCGCCAGGGTCTGTACCTTGGTAGCCAGATCCGCATTGGATACGGACTCTTCATCCAGCACCACATTGGGATGTTCCTCCAGATACTTGTCTAACAATGGCTTCATAGCCTTGGTAACACCCTCTCCCGGTATAAAGAAGTCCAGCATGGATATTTCCACCTTTTCCTCCTTTTTTGTATCTCCACTCTGCCCGCAGCCTGCCATGGATACAGCCACAGCCCCCGCACATAAGATACTAAGTAAGCGCTTTAATGCATGTTTTCTCATGATGAAATCCTCCTCTGATTCAAATCCGCCACAGCGGTTTCTGTTAACGGAATTATAGCAAAATCCCCTGACACTTATAATACAGCATATCCATTAAAATATCAGAAATTCTATACACCCTTTCTCTTTTCTGCCTTTTATATGGGGAAATGCCGTTGGTGCGGGAGGGGATGGCTGAGACGGGAGGGAATGAAGGATGGCTGAGTGGGTGACGGCGTGGGGCAAACAAGCAAGATGAGGGATGCCGTCCATTGACGACATCCCTCAAACTGTAGATTTTATTATCTTGGACTGTGTTTGCTCCACTGCCCCGGTTATACTGCCTTAAGCCATGTTCCCTTGGGCATGCTTCTCCTGCTTTTTCTCCCCTGCTGCTTCCTGTACTTCCTCCTCAGGCAGGATCAGATTCAGCGTCACTGCCGTAATGGTGGCGATCACCACTGCGGATTCTCCAAAGATCGTCTTGGCCCAGTCAGGGAACAGGGCAAGGCATCCCCCTGCCTGGATCACACCGATTCCAAGGGCCACAGCCAGCCCCACCACGGAAGTATTCCTTGCTGTCAGCTTTTCCTTTGTGATCAGCTTGATCCCCGTCATGGTGATCATTGCAAACACGGAAACCGTAGCTCCCCCCAGAACACAGGAGGGGATGGTCGTGAGAAGGGAGGCAAACTTGGGGATGAATCCCGCAATGAGGATGATCACTGCTGCCAGTCCCAATACGCAGCGGTTCACCACTCTTGTCATGATCACAATACCCACGTTCTGACTAAAGGTTGCCGTGGGAAGCCCGCCCACAAAGGCGCCGATGATACTGGCCACTCCATTTCCAATAATGCCGCCGCACATCTCCCGGTCCGTAGGCTCCCGGTCAAGTCCGCCTCCTGCAGTGGATGTAAAATCCCCGATTGCCTCCACGGAGCTGACAATGTACATAATGATCATGGAAATAATGGAGGTGAGTTCAAACTTCATGCCAAAATGAAGAGGCATGGTGAACTGGAACCACCCGGCTGCTCCCACATTATCAAAGGAAACCATACCCATGGCCAATGCCACCAGATATCCCAGGAACATTCCCATGAGAATGGATGCCAGCTTGCAGATTCCCTTAGTAAAATAGTTAAAAAACAGTACAATTGCCAGTGTGGCCACAGCCACCAGCCAGTTTCTGGGACTTCCAAAATCCTCAGCCTCCACACCGCCTGCCATGTAGTTCACCGCCGTAGGGTACAGGGACAGGCCGATGGTGAATACCACAGTACCTGTCACCAGGGGCGGAAACAGCCTTGTAAGCTTTTTGTAGAACAGCCCCACCGCAACAGCTGCCAGTCCTCCCACCAGCTGGGCCCCAAATATGGTGGGAAGGTCAAATCTGCTTCCCAGGGAGATCAGCAGCGGTATGTAGGCAAAGCTGGCTCCCATGATAACCGGAAGGCCGGAACCGCAGAACCGCCCTAATGGAAACAGCTGGAGCAATGTGGCGATTCCCGATATGAGAAGCGCGGATTGGATCAGGATGATCTGCTGGGCCGAATCCACCCCGGTCACTCCTGCCAGGAGCCGGTGTAACACAGCCCACGATCATGGCGACCACGTGCTGGACAGCCAGGGGAAGGGCTTGGATAAAACGGGGAATCCCGTTCAACTCAGTTACCTCTGCATATGCTTTTGTTTTATTCATATCTATCGTCTTACCTCTCTATTCTAAGATTCACAGAGCGGCAGCTTTTCCTGCCACTCCAGGTGGTGATACAGGAAAATGCTTAGCGACTGATATATTCCTCTACAACTGCATTTGCTTTTTCTACAATCTTCTCCTCATCCACACCGGCCAGTCTACCATCCCTGACCACGATTTTTCCATTTACAACCGTATAATCCACACAGCCCTTTAATCCCACTGTGCACAGCACGGATTTGGGATCAAACTGGGCTCCTACCATCTCAATGCGGTTCAAATTCACCAGGAAGAAATCAGCCGCCATTCCCACCTCAATACGTCCCAGTTCCTCCCTGCCAAGGATGCGCGCGCTTCCCCTGGTGGCCATCTTAAGGATATCATATCCGTCAGGAGCTTCCTGGCTCCAGCTTAGACGGTGCAGCAGGTAAGCCACTCTCATCTCCTCCAGAAGATTGGACCCATCATTGCTGGCCGATCCGTCCACGGCCAGCCCAACAGGAACTCCCAGCTTAAGCATCTGTGGAATCAGCGCAACGCCAGAGGACAGCTTCATGTTGGACACAGGACAGTGGGCAACGCCGGTCCCCGTGTCAGCCAGGCGTTTTAACTCTCCCTCTGTAAAATGTATGCCGTGGGCATACCACACGTCCGGCCCCACCCATCCAAGGCTCTCCATATACTCTAAGGGGCGCATACCAAAGCGGGACAGGGTATACTGCTCCTCATCCTTTGTCTCCGCCAAATGGGTATGAAGCCTGACCTTGAGCTTCCTGGCCAGCACGGCGGATTCCCGCAAAAGTTCCCCTGTGACACTGAAAGGGGAACAGGGGGCCAGGGCTACCTGATGCATGGAATACCTGCTGCCGTCATGATGCCTGGCCACGGCTTCCTCCGAGTCCTTCAGTATCTCATCCACGGACTGGACCACGCTGTCCGGAGGCAGTCCCCCATCCTTTACACTCAGGTCCATACTGCCCCTGGTTGCATGGAAACGCATCCCCAGTTCATCTGCAGCATGGAACTGGGCGTCCAAAAGCCCGCCTCCCACCGTACCGGGGAACACGTAGTGGTGATCCAGGCAGGTGGTGCAGCCGGTCTTTAGCAGTTCTCCCATACCAGTTAGGGAACTGTAATAAACCACGTCCTCATCCACGTGCTTCCAGATCTCATATAAAGTTTTCAGCCATGGAAATAATTCCATGTTCTGTACCTGTGGTAAATTCCGGCTGAATGTCTGATATAAATGATGGTGTGTATTAATAAGTCCCGGATACATCACCATATTAGATGCGTCAATCACATCCGCTGCTGTTTCTTCATTCTGTCCAATACTTTCAATTACTCCATCCCGTATAAATACGTTAACACCGTCAAGCAGCCTGTCATCAGCGTCACATGTCACAAGATGCTTAACGTTCTTTACGAGCAGGGTTCCTTTCATGATTACCTCCTGATGTAAATTCCTAAACATTCTTTGCTTCATAGACTATATGACTGGTATACTGCCGGCGGCACGGGTGTCCACGATGCACCCTCATACCAGAGTATGATCCATACCCTCTGTCCGGTATATATGATACCGGCCGTATGCCGCGTGGTCCCAGCTATGTTTTAAACAGCTATATAGATATGATTTTTCAAAGAGCAATAGATACTTAACCAATATATCAATGATTGGATATAAAATCAATATCCAATATATCAAATAATTTTTGCATATTTTTGTGAAAATCTAACAATTTTTGTATTTCATCTTCCCGGGAAGTGCAATGTTATCCCGGGAAATGCAGCGTCCCCCACACCGGCGGCGTGATCGTGGAAAGCACCTCCACATAATCCTCCGTTTCATTAATACATGTATGGGGTAAATCCTCCTCTATGATAGTGGTGTCCCCCTGATGCAGCACAATGGGCTTATCCCCCACTAAAACCGTCAGCATTCCCTTTAAAACAAGAAGCGTCTCCTCGGAATGATGAACAATGGGGATTTCCGAATCCCTGGACCTTGGTTCCAGAGTGGCTTTAATCATCAGCGTTTTCGGAGAAAAATTCTGGGAAGGGAGAGGAGTAAGGAATTCATATTCCACACTGCTTTTCTTAATGCGCACAGATAAGCGCTCCTCCCGGCGTATGGTAAGATTGTGATCATTTTTATGGTCATCCATCAAAACATAGAGAGGAACATCAAACTCCCTGGCAATCTTCCTCAAAGAGGAAAGAGATGGTTCCGCCTCCTCCCGCTCCACCTGGGAGATATATCCAATTGAAAGTCCGGTCCTCTCTGCCAAATCCTTGATGGTAAGATTCTGTTTCTTGCGGTATTCCCTGATATTTGTGCCTAACATACGAAACTCCTTCTTTGGTAGTATCCCTATTTTAACGTCTTATGCCCGCTTGCGCAAGATTTTTATGCAGAAACTTTTCTGGAATCCCCCAGAAACTCTCCTGGTGTCTCCCCAGGGATTTCTACAATAATAGACAGAAGTAGTTGACCGATATTTTAACCTATAGTAAAATTAGAAGATAATATTATGCATTAATTAAGATATATACATAATTCAGGAGGATGAAATGAAAATTACAGGGATGAACATTGAAAAAGTACAGATTCCGCTGAAGGAACCGTTCAAGGTGGCTTTTACAACTGTCAGCTATCTGGAAAGTGTACTAATCCAGGTGTCCACGGATAATGGCTGTATAGGGTTTGGGGAAGCAGCTCCCTTTGCCCCTGTGACCGGTGAAACCGTGGACGGAGTTATTGCTGTGCTGGAACTGTTCAAAACAGGGCTGCTGGGCATGGACCCCATGGATATCGAGGCAGTCCACGCCATGATGGACGGCGTTATTGTAGGAAACGGCGCTGCCAAATGTGCCGTGGACCTGGCAATGTACGATCTTATGGGAAAATCCATGGGGCTGCCGGTCTACAAACTGTTAGGCGGCTACAGCAATGTGGTGCACAATGATATCACCATTGGCATCAGCAGTCCTCAGTCCATGGCAGCGGAGGCCAAGCGCCTGGTGGAAACAGAAGGTTACCATATACTGAAGATTAAGGCAGGTATCAATTACAAAGACGACATCCTTGCCATGAAATTGATCCGGGAGGCAGTGGGACCGGACATCCGCCTTCGGGCCGATGCCAACCAGGGCTACAGCGTATCCGATGCGGTCTGTGCCCTGGAAGGTTTTAAGGAGTACGGCATAGAGGCCGTGGAACAGTGCCTGCCTCATTGGGATATGGAGGGATCTGCATTTATCCGCAGCAAAGTGAACGGGATCCAGATCATGCTGGACGAGTCCATCCATGGCCCAATGGATGCGGCCAGGGCCTGCCGTCTGGGAGCGGCCGATATCCTCAATATTAAACTGATGAAATGCGGCGGCCTGTATCCCGCCTCCAAGATCAACGCGGTCGCGGAAGCCAACGGCGTTACCTGCATGGTAGGCTGTATGCTGGAAACCAAACTGGCTATCACTGCAGGGCTGAGCCTGGTGGCAGCCAAGAAAAATGTGACCGAAGCAGACTGTGACAGCTTCCTGTATTACAAAGAAAACCCAATTGAAGGCGGATTCACTCAGGAACGGGATATATTTACCCTTCTGGACGAACCGGGATTCGGAGTGTATTTTAACATGTAATTCCCCGCATATCCGGAGGAATACAAAAACAACGAAAGAGGTGCATATATGCAATTCCCGATTTTTCAGACCACGGACGAACTGCTGACCGTTATTTTGGTTATGGTGGCATTTTCCCTGTGGGTACAGAGATTCAAAGCTTTTAAGTATGTAGGGCCCGCCCTCACGGTTATTGTGATCGGACTAGTCCTGGTAAACCTCCACATAGTGCCTGGGTACCAGGACGTATACGGTGTGGTGATCACCTACTGTGTTCCTATGTCTATTTCCATTTACCTGCTGAATATCAACCTGAAGGAGCTGGCAAAGCTTTCCGGCAAGGCCCTGGTCGGCCTGGTTTCAGCCGTGTTCAGCGTCTGCCTGGTGGCAACTTTGTTTGGAGTAGTCTTCAGCGGACAAATGTTTGAGGGCTGGAAAATAGCCGGTATGTTTGTGGGAACCTACACGGGAGGAAGTTCCAACCTCACTGCGATCGCAGTGGGCCTGGATGCAGCCAATGAGACCATTGCCGCCGCCAATGCCGCAGACTACGTGGTAGGCATGCCCACCCTGTTTTTAATGTTTGCGGCACCTGCTCTGTTCCAGAACGTACATTTTTTAAAAAGGATCTGGCCCTTCCGTCTGTCAGATGAAGATCGCATCGGCGATGGGGAGGAACCGGTTCTGATGGCTGAACAGAAATGGAGCATCCAGGACATTGCCTGGCTTTTGGCCATTGCAGTTACCATTGTGACCATTGCCACAAAGCTGTCCGCCTTCCTTCCCTCTGATTTTGCCAGCGCGGGAAGGATCCTCCTTATTTCCACACTCTCCATTGCCGCAGCCCAGATTCCGTCTGTGGGCAGGCTGAGAGGAAACTTAAACCTTGGTCTGTTCTTTGGAATGATGTACCTGTCCATCATTGGATTCAGCGTGGACCTGGCATCTTTCTTTGGCTCCACCATGACAATCACCCTGTTCTGCTTCTGCGTGATCATCGGAAGCATCAGTCTTCACCTGTTCCTTTCCAGAATGTTTAAGGTCCCGTATGAATATGTGATCCTGGGTATCACGGGAGCGATCGCAGACGGAACCACCGCATCCCTGGTGGCTTCCAGCGCCAAATGGAACCGCCTGGTCAGCGTAGGACTGCTCATGGGAGTGATTGGCGGCGTGTGCGGAAATTATGTGGGTATCATGGTGGCTTACCTGATCAAATTCATCATTGGCGCATAAGGAGGGATTGAATGGAACAATGGAATTTTTACCTGTCCGGTATTTTATATGGAATCTTCGAGCGGAGGGATGACCGGATCTTCCACCGTCCTCTGGACGTATACACCGGAATGCCGGGCGAATGGAAGGAACTTGCTGAGGATGACACCTGGTATCTGGAACTGGGAAAAATGAATGTCCGAAAAGCTCTGATGGAACTGGAGGCATACGAGGCAGGGATAAGGAATACTGAGACAAGAAACACCGCGGCAGAAAACACTGGGGCAAGAAATGCTGGGACATGGAATGAATTTAAGCGATTTGAAACTCCCGGCGGGGAGATATTTGAAAAAAGAGATGATAAGTCTTTTGTTCAGAGAAATATTAAATTCCCAAAAAATCTCATAACGGACAATGGTCAGGTAGCTGCTTTTGTCACCCCTTACCGCGACCAGTGCGCCGTACTTGTGAGAAACGGCCTGGAGGATAGGACCATTCTAAGCCAGTGGGCCGAAGTTAACCGGAATCCCCTCTGCACAGTGGAACATCCAGTAACGGAAATGGTGCCCATGCGTGACCAGGTCCGCCTGGCAACCGATATCTATCTTCCGTCAGGAGCCAAGAAGGTTCCCACCGTGCTGGTCCGCACCCCATATGGAAAAACCATGGGCATTTCCTGTTATTTTCGTTTTGTCCAAAGGGGCTATGCCGTGGTGATCCAGGATGTACGGGGCAGGGAGGACAGCGAAGGCGAATGGCTGCCCATGTACTACGAAGTGGAGGACGGGGACGATACCCTTTCCTGGATTGCCCGGCAGCCCTGGAGTGACGGCAATGTGGGTATGACCGGGGGCTCCTATCTGGGATATGTGCAGTGGGCCGCGGCGGCCAGTGAAAACCCGCATTTGAAGGCAATACTCAGCAGTGTCTGTGCTGGCAGCCCCTTTGTGGATGTTCCCAGACGAGGCGGATGTTTTAATTCCGGCATGCTTGCCTGGGCTTTCCTGGTATCGGGACAGCATTCTGATCCCTCACTGATGGCGCGGGACGACTGGGAGGAAGTGCTGGATATCCGTCCCCTGGAAGAACTGGCTCCCAAAGCCCTGGGATATGATATCCCATTTCTGAGAAAATGGTTTTCCCATATGGATTATGACAAACTGTGGCAGCAGGGAAACTGGAAAGACAGAACCAACGCCCACCGCGTGCCTGCCCTGATCATGTCCGGCTGGTTTGACGATAACGGGATGGGCACCACGGAAGCCTTGGAACTTTACCACGATTATCAGGAGAAAAAGGTGATCCTTGGCCCCTGGATGCACGCCGGCAATGCGGATTACGATATCCATGGTTTCGCCCTTGGGACAAATGCCCTTCGCTATGATATGGACCTGATCTGTTTGGCATGGCTGGAACATTATCTCAAAGGAGTGGATAATGGCATAGACCGCACGCCGAAGGTGGAGTATTACACTATGGGAAGCAACCAATGGAAGACCGCAGACAACTGGCCGATTCCCGGCACCAGTGCACTGACCTTTTATCTGGACGGAGACCAGGAAGACGCAGCAGCGGTGAACAGAGGAATCCTGTCCGTAAGCGCTCCTGCGTCCCCTTCCTGGGATTCCTATGAATATGATCCGGAACATCCGGCCCTCCACCTTGTGGATATGTCGGAAAATGAACTGGAAGTGCCTGCGGATTACTCCCTTGAGGAAAAACGCCCTGATATCTTATGTTATTCCACCCAGGCATTATCCTCAGACCTGACCATTACCGGGGATGTGACAGCAGAGCTTTATCTCTCTTCCGACTGTGAGGATACGGATCTGGTCGTGCGCATCACGGATGTGGATAGGGAGGGACGTTCCATGAAACTGGCAGACGGTGTCCTCAGCGTACGGTACCGTAACCAGTTTGAACACCCGGACTTTATGGAACCGGGACAGATCTACCCTGTTAAAATCCGTACTACCAAACTGTCCCACACCTTTTGCAAAGGTCATTGCCTGAGAGTCACAATAACCTCCAGTGCAAAAAATTTTATCTTTCCAAACCGGAACACCAGAGATGGCTTTAACAGTGTGACGATCAAAACAGCCCACAACAGGATCCACCGGGGCGGAGCCCACGCTTCGCGGGTGATGTTTAGACAGGAAGTGTGATGGAGCGTTCTGAGGGGATTTCGATTTTTGTGACTTTCAAATTGATAAGATGATTCTATAATAAATGTCGAGGTATATGAAATTAATTCATACACCCCGACATTTTTCCTTTGGTATGATCGTAATTGAAAAATTACCAAGTTCAAATCTGCTACATGCACACAGTCTTCGCAGACTGTGACAGGCATGGGTGGACTTATAACCGCCATGCGCAGAATTTCAATCCACACAGTCCTCGCAGACTGTGACTAATTACTTGTTTCTCTCCGCTCATATATGCGGAATTTCAATCCACACAGTCCTCGCAGACTGTGACATCCGAGGGATAACATACCTGAAAATAGAACCATACATTTCAATCCACACAGTCCTCGCAGACTGTGACTCTAAATCTTAATTCTATAAAATAGGACAGCTCAATTTCAATCCACACAGTCCTCGCAGACTGTGACAATGGACGAAGAGAACGAGGCCGAGAAAAAGGTTATTTCAATCCACACAGTCCTCGCAGACTGTGACCAAGACCAGTTCTCAGATTATCCATAACATCCCTATTTCAATCCACACAGTCCTCGCAGACTGTGACAGCAGAAAGGCGCCGTTTGGAGCGTCAGAACAATTTCAATCCACACAGTCCTCGCAGACTGTGACCCAAGGCAGTAGATACATCCACACCGATCAACTTTATTTCAATCCACACAGTCCTCGCAGACTGTGACCTGCCGCACAGTGTTCTGGAACCTGCCGGCTGCAGTATTTCAATCCACACAGTCCTCGCAGACTGTGACACAGCTACACTTGACACCAGATGCACTTTAACGCACATTTCAATCCACACAGTCCTCGCAGACTGTGACGCCACCAATGTCTCCCAAGGCAAAAATGCCCTGGGAATTTCA
Source organism: Enterocloster citroniae (assembly GCF_040545455.1). Taxonomy (NCBI): domain Bacteria; kingdom Bacillati; phylum Bacillota; class Clostridia; order Lachnospirales; family Lachnospiraceae; genus Enterocloster; species Enterocloster citroniae. Next base: position 97,329 of record NZ_JBEPLZ010000014.1, read on the forward strand.
ATCCACACAGTCCTCGCAGACTGTGACGGGCGTGATCTAAAGTCTTGATATAATTTCTGGATTTCAATCCACACAGTCCTCGCAGACTGTGACCATACTGCTGGTGGTTCGCCTTATATGGCGTCTTATTTCAATCCACACAGTCCTCGCAGACTGTGACGGTACTCGCTGACGGTCGTATCAATTGTGACCTTATTTCAATCCACACAGTCCTCGCAGACTGTGACCACTCCATGCCGACCCGGAACAGCCGGATACGCCGATTTCAATCCACACAGTCCTCGCAGACTGTGACCTTTTGAAAAATGGACTTAGAACATAAGGCAATCATTTCAATCCACACAGTCCTCGCAGACTGTGACTAAATGCTAACTTATATGATATAATCGGCACTGCGATTTCAATCCACACAGTCCTCGCAGACTGTGACTCTTTCAACTCTTTCATAGCGTTATGCCAGATAGATTTCAATCCACACAGTCCTCGCAGACTGTGACCGGTCTTAGTATTCCAGGTCGCCCCGTTGTCAGTTATTTCAATCCACACAGTCCTCGCAGACTGTGACCCTACACTCATAGGACCCCGGTTCGTCCATAAAATTTCAATCCACACAGTCCTCGCAGACTGTGACTGCAATTATGCATGATATTTACTATTAAATACAACTTACCCTCATACACAATGCACAAATCTCTTTTCATATTATACTACATCTTCTCTCGAAATCAAATATTATGTGCTTTATTTTGGTGCGAATCTCCTAGACATTTTATGTTTGCTTGGGATTCGCACCATAATACTTGTATTCCCTTTTTCTGATAATATTTAATCCAAACTTTCAGTTTTGTACCCCAAAGCAATATTTATTCCAATCCCATAATATGTAAACATACACTTAACAATTGAACCGCTAAGGAGAGCAAAGAGATTTTTTTAAATTTCTGATATCAAGATCACTTAAATGATAATTCTCCAGCTTATCGTTTTCCACAATTTTGATTTCTTCACTATCTTTATGTTTTAATGTTCTTCTCGTTTCCGTAATGATAGATAAGGTCCAAATTAAAGTTTCAGAAAACAAGTCTTTCAAGGAATTGATATAAGCATTAACCTTCCCTACAGAATATGGACACTTGAGAAAAAGTAACATAAATAACACCGCGCCGAATGATTGTTTCTGTACAAGCAAAGGGCAAGAATGTAAAAAATTTGCAGCAACAAGCATAGGAAAAAATATCCTTTCAAAAAAAACGATCATTTGTGTCTACGACAGTAAAGGTGATTTTTACTAGTTGGGAACATCCCCAACCTTAGGCAAATTAAAATTTGTTTAATCAAATATTGTTTCCCAGCTTTCACTTTTGTATGCTTTAAAACACATTTTCACCTGCTCAATTGTGTTTTTTTCTTCTGCAAGCTTTGGTATTTCATCTTCATTAAAATATTTAAATTCTGTTGTTTCAATATTTTCTTGAAACTGACCGCCAAGAACAGAGCAAAGAACAAATACTTTACATACACCATAGGCATATACTGGCAAATTGTGTTTAGTTCTATCTTGAACTGCAATTATTTTATCAGCAGAAACATCTAAGCCCGCCTCTTCTTTAACTTCTTTAATAGTGTTCTCTTTTACGGATACATTTACATCAACCCAACCACCAGGTAAAGACCATTTTCCATTGTTTTCTTTTACAAGAAGAATCTTACCATTTTCAAATATAGCTGCCCTTGTATCTAGTTTAGGTGTCTGATAGCCAATTTCATTACAAAATAAATCTTTTACTTTTTCAATGGATATATCTGTTTTATGTGATAATATTTCAGCTGATATATCTCTAATTCTCTCATATCTCTCTTTATCATAAATATCTTTACCATATGTCAATCCAGCTTGAGCAAGACTTTGTAATTCTATTGCCCACTCTAACCATTTTTCAATATTGTTCATATAATATCCCTCTAATATAAATTTATATTTATAGGCCCTTTTAACATATACATCATAGCTTTCGCATATGAATTTTACTAATATAATCCTGCTCTATGCGTTATAGCAATGTCAGAAACCCTCAACACGCGCTTTCGCCATTGCATGATATTTCCTTATATCTGCCCCATGGTTTTATATCATCATAAGAAATTCAGGCGCTATTTGGGCATCAAAGCATTAAAAATCATTTCTTTTTTAAGTGTTTTAGACTGATAAAAGGCCAAAAATGTTTTGATATAACATGCTTGTCTCTTTGAAAAGGATCCGCCATTTGTGCTGTCCACAACCAAACTTTATCATGCTCAAAAGTCACACTTTCTTTGGGTACCCCTGTCTTATATATGATTAACCCTGACAGGTGGCCATTTATTATAATGGAAAATATATTAAAAGAAACGGTATAAAGATCTGAGCTTACACCGTTTCTTATTGAACAAATTTAGATAAATTACTGCACCCAGCCCCCGTCACTTCCTACATAATACCCATCCGGTGTCGTGGTATTATGATACATTGCGCCGTCATCCCCGCAGTAATACCACACTCCGTTCCAGGGGATCCAGCCGGTTACCATATAGCCTGCAGCATTGAAAAAATACCACTGGCCGTCAATAAGCTGCCAATTGTTTACAGTATAGCTCTTATCCGCATTGCAGTACCACCAGCCCACATTATCCCTGAGCCAGGCACCGCTGTAGTTATTGCCTTCGCTGTCATATGAGCCATATCCGCTGTGCCCTGCGTTGATCTCATCCGCATCCTCAGAAGAGACATACCAGGTATCTGATTCCTCCCAGGAGCCCTTGTCTGAAGAGCTATAGACGCCCCTCACCTTAAACATATAATCGCCGCTTCGGGTGATATACTTGGAAAAGTCGTAACTGGTATCCGAGGTGGTGATGACAGAGGTAACAGAATTGTCATTACGGTACAGGCGCACCTCGTATTTTCTGGCATCACCGTCATCCTCCCAGTTGGCTATGCCGGATGACTCGTCCCATTCCAGTTCATAGACATCCAGGTCCCGGTCACTGCTTCCCTCCAGAGAATCCAGTGTGATATAGACAAACAATGTGCTGCTTTTTCTTGTCACGGAAGTAACCCTGCCATCCGCACCGCTCAGGTCCACATCGCTTTTGGAAAATCCGGAAGGGAAATAGTAATCATCCTCCGCATCTACCGTAACCTTCAGTTTGGGCTTGTCATTGTCATCCCATTCATCCTTTGGTTCGTTGGTCACTTCCACATCACTGACACTGTACCTGCCGGAATCAGAATATACATCCACATTGCTGGAACTGTCCCCGGCTTCGATCTCTGATTCCACCTCCAGAGATACGCTGTTGATCTCTGTTCTTGAGGCAGCCATAGCAGTGCTGCACATCAGAGTTAACAGTCCTCCGGCTATCCATATCATTGTCAGCTGCTTCACTCTCTTCATATTCCCCACTCCCTTTTTTGCTTTATAATGGGCTTCCTTTTTATCCCATTATATACGAAAACAGGATAAAAAGGAAGGGATGGAGGCCCAGATTCCCTCTGTTAATTTTCTCTGTTATCTCCCTTTACGATTTCCCTATATTATTCTCCTGCGTTATTTTCCTGTGTTTTTTCACTGTTTTTCCTCCATTGGCTGCCTTTGGCGGTTTCCTACCGCTTGTGGAACCGGGCCTTTACAAAAAGTGGATCTAATCCCAGATTTCCTGTGGATTCTGTATCCTTACCACGGCATAGAACATCTCTGGTGTAGGAATCATTGGAAGGTATACATAGTAGGAGGGAAGCCACTGTGTGGGACTGTACTTTTCCTTTGCCCGGGATAGATCCCGGAAACCATAACACTCATTCAGATGTTCATACACAAAACACAGCAGCCGTTCCACCAGATTGGCGCTGTTCTCCTCCAGACCAGCCAAAGGCGCTACGCCCAGGCTGCCAAACTCCACGCCCTCTTTCTTAAACACCTGAAACGCTTTATGGATGATCGTTTCCATCACACCTCCCGGCGCATCCTGCCCGTGCCTTGTGACATCGGCCATATACCCTTTTTTCCCAAGAAGGGAACAAACACGATAAAGGCGGTCGATGCATAGAAATAACGCTTATCCATAGGTTGTTCCAGCCCTACTGAGCCCAGTGTGAATTTTAGCAGTCCACTCTTCTTCTGAAGCCATTCCTGGGTAATCCTGTCAAATCCCTTTTCTATCTCTGTATCCCTCTGCTCCATCACCTTATATTCCCGTACCGTAACCCCGGCCTTGGCGGCATGGTTTATGTTCATAATGCTGAATATCCGGCCCTCTGCTTGTGCGGGGCTGGATCCAGGGTTTGACCGCATACAAAAAGGCGTCAAGAATACCCCCACCCTCCCCAGCTGAACCAGAAAATAACCAACTCAAATCCAGGACCCCCCTTGGCTCGGGATATCCCTTCCCCATTCCGAAAATCCTCCCTAAAATAGACAAATGCAACGGCCGGGGCTCTATCCCCGGCCATGATAACTAAGTGGGCCGGATGGTGAAACCCAGAAAAACAACGGACAAAATTCATGCATAAGATAAGGACCGCAATACACCATTCCACCCTTTTTGCGCTTCATCTGCTGAAGGGACGCGGCCAGGAGCACAATGGAAAATGCCCTCTGGACCATCTTTCCCATTTCCAGTGAAACCTGCACCTTCTCGGATACGGGCAGGGACGGAAGGAAGCTGAGGATCAGCAGCGCCAGGGAGGCCAGCGCAATGATACTAATAATAGTATTTTCAAATCTGATACGGCGGTTCCGGCTCATGGTTACCTCTTTTCTTCCTATGCCTTCCATCAGGTACTCCTTTATACTCTGACAGCCTGGTACCGGGAATTTTACTTTTAGAATATCACCTGACGGATATCATTTCAAGGATTTTATCCTCCGGCACCTCCAGAGACAGTTTAAGGGAATAGGAATATGTTCCGTCTGTCCATAGTGCAAAGCTGTATCCTCCCTCATTCCCTTTCAGGGTGGCCCTGCCTATATCAAGTACTGCCTCTGTTTCATTTTCAAAAAGATTATAATCCCCTGATCGGTCCTCTGTACCAGCCCACATCCGGTATAAAGCGCTTTGGCCTTCACCACTGTAATCGATCTGGGCAACTTCTTTCCAGAATGCGGTATAAGTCTTATCAGTCACATCAAAGGGAAGGGAGGACAACTCAATGACCTCAAATCCCACTGCCTCGGAAAGACTCTGGAGGGAGGCGCATTCCTGGATATCCGGCACCACCTGGACTGCAGGATCCTTAGGTTCCATGGGAGCCTGTCTGAGAAGTCCTCCCGGATAAAGAGCCGTACCTGCCAATATCACAACAAGGCAGACCGCTGCTGCCAGTGTTTTTACATAAGAGGGCAATCCCTTCCTGGGAGGAGCCGGTACCAGGTTCATGTCCCGGATATTCCCCAGGATACGCCGGCTCATCTCATCCGTCACACTGGCTCTATCCATAATCTGTTCATACCGTTTCCTCAAAATCATACACCTCCTTTAAGATTTCCCTCAGTTTTCCCCGCCCCGGCTCAGGCTGGAACGCACGGTCGCCTCCTTCATTTTAAGGATTGTTCCAATCTGAGCCGTGGAGTATCCCTCGTAATAAAACAGATGGATCACTTCCCTGTACCGGACAGGCAGTTCCCTTACTGCCTCCCACACAAAAGACAGATCCTCCCGCTGTTCCGCAGCCAGCGTATCCCTCAGTTCATCCGTATATCGTATCTTATTATATTCAATCCGGTTCTTACTAAGGTTTGCCGCCACACGCAGCGGCCACGCCTTTTCATGATCCTCATTTTCAAATTCCGGGGCATTTTTCAGAAATCGGACCAGTGTATCCTGAAGGATCTCCTCCGCATCACTCATATTATGAAGATATGAGTAGGTAAGGCGTATAATACTGTTCCCGTAAATCCTCATGATCCGCTCCGCCCGTTCATTGAACCGTTCATTGAATCGTTCATTGATCCGTTCATTTAGCTTTCCATTAAATCTTTTATCCTGTATCCCACGGACCCGTTCCCTGCTTCCGGCTACCCTGGTAAAGCGCTCTCTTCCCACTGCTGCCATCCGTAAGATCCTGATTCCTATTTCCCGGATCCGCTGTGCAAACACATGTTCCAAACATACACATATCATGTCTGTCCCCTGCCTCCTGACTATCTGACGTTCTTAACCAGCTGCTTCATTTCCCCGCTGCCCACAGCCTTGCGTACCCTGATTTCTCTGTCATGCGCTGCATCCCGAAAGATCAGTTCGATCATTCTCTCCTCTGACACACGTATCACTGGTTTTCCCCAGTCTTCCGGCATTTTCATGACCTGGATCTCAAAACCGGCTCTACGGCCGGCCTCATTAAGGCTCCCGCATTCCGTAAAGGGATTTACCATCCCCGCCATACTGCCTGCCAAGGCAGGCTCACCGGCAGCATCCAAGCCGCTGCCCACAGCCGGATCACATAACATCATGGCACAAAGTGTTAATACAGCTATTTCTTTCATCATAATTATTTCCTTCTTTCCTGATTCAATTAGACTGCCTTTTGGCGGTTCTGTTATAAATACAGTTAAGGAGATAAAAATGTTGCAAAAAATTATTAAATTCAAAAAAGGCTGCCGCCTGCAGTTGAAATTCAACTGTCTGCGATAGCCTCTTCCTATATCAGTTCAACTTAATAACACCTCTGTCCACATAGCTTTGGACCGCTGCCTTTATGGTTTCTACATTTGTGTACCTGGGTTCATACCCCAACAGGTTCCTGGCATTTTCTATACTGTAAAAGCCGCTTCTGGCAATGTGGAAATAAGTGTCGCTGGTTTCCGTTTCATCACCTATATACTCACACCAGTCTTTCCATGGGAGAAAACCGATCTTAGGCTCCTTTCCAAAAAATCCATACATGAGTTTTGCATAGCCGTACAGTGTGATGGACTGGCTGCCCACTGCATGGAAGGTTTCCCCTAACGCCTGATTCCGATGGGTGATCGCTTTAAAGAACATCTGCGCCACATCCTCGCCATGTACATGATGTAAGGTCTCCATTCCGAAATTAGGAAGGAAGATCTCCTCCCCTTTAGCTATTTTTTCAAACACAACCGGTGTTTTATTGGCCCAGGGATTCATGATGGTCCAGCCCGGACCGGAGATCTGTCCCGGCATAATGATCGTTGCAGGAAAACCGGCTGTGTGATACTGCTCCCTCAGGTAAATCTCACTTTGGAATTTATTAAAACCGTAATCATCCAATGGTGCTTTCTGCAGATCAGCAGGATCAGCAGGCAGTATTTCGGCCCTGCCATGGGCCCATACGGAAGAACAGAACAGGTAGTGGGAAAGCTTTGTACCCTTTAGAGCTTCTGCCGTTGCCTTTGTATCTTCTATATGGAAATTGATCAGATCGACCACAATGTCCGGCTCCATGCCTGCAATCTTATGAGCAAATCCTTTGTCATTTTCCCTGTCCATGATCACAGGAGTCACATAATCCCATGCCTCATCCTCCACATACGGCCTGCTTATTCCACGGGTAATATTGATAACCTCATAGCCGGCACGGACAAGCATTGGAATAAGATATGTACCAATGTGGCCGCATCCGCCTGTCACAACAACATTCATTGAATTCCTCCTTTTCCGATAGAACACATTATAGTCTTTCTAACAATTATACACCCCGTCATCCGTGGCCAGCAAGTCAAATCCCCCCATCAGTTCTCTCTTCACCCGATCATCCAGGCGTCCAGTGATCAGGATATTTCCTTCCGGCCCATTAAATGAAATACCGTTCCAGAGAGGTCCCTCCCATATCCGGATGCCATATATCTCTCCTGCTGTTCCCCCTACCAGGCTCCGGGCTTTTTGATCCAGAAGTTGTCTCTGCTGTTCCGGTATAAGGAATTCCGCCTTGGAAAATATCTGTTCCCATCCGTCACTGTACTTTGCATGTTCTGTAAACAATACATAGTGCCCGGTGCAGCCATTCATTCCTCTACATCATTAAATGCCAGCCGGAGTGCATGTATGAAACGATCATAAGAATAATCCTCCAGTCCATTGCAGAGAATGCAGTCCTCCATGGTATCCGTGGATATTCCAAACAGGGCTACATCCACATCACCTGCAGGGTAGAGGATGGTTTTAGCGTTTCAGGTTTTCAATAATAATTTCCCCTTGATCCCCAAATGGCGGAGTCAGTGAATATGCTATATATGACATTTACTATCAATTATTGTATACATTTCATTATAACAGCCGGAATTAAGCTATATCAGTTTCCATTAAATATAGAGGGGGGATTATATCTATTACACAATGGAAAAAGGGATACCTGGGAAAAATATTTTAACCTTTTCTTTTTGCCGTAGCTCAATGCAAAAAGCCGCAATCTCATAATAGAAGATTGCGGCTCTTTAACACTTTTTTTCTACAGCTTCGGAATATTCAAATCAAACATGCTTGCCAGCGAAAACCAGGAACCGTCATCCGCATAGTGAACAAGGGTGGCATACGCACTTCTTGTCACAAAACGACCTTCAGGGGAATGGTTCGCACACACATGCACCACTTCTTCCGGCAATTCACATGTGATTGCGATGTAAGTTCCATAAGCCGGGTGCCGCACATTGGGGGCTCCTGTTGTCTTATGGTTTTCTCCCCAGCGCTTTCTGTTCTCAGGACTATACTCATAAGGCTTGCCTACATCGTGCAGGAGTGCGCTGGCTATTAATATGTCTTTGTCCAGTCCTAAATCCATTTCATAAGCCCTGGATAGATTTTCATACAGACTTAGCGTATTGTATCCAACCGCGCGGATGTGCATACTCTGGTCTCCCAGCGCACTGGCCTCGGGCATACCGGAGCCTGGCATTTCTTCAATTTGTTTAAAGCCGTTGATCTGTAACGCATACGTCCATGCATCCGCAGTCTTGTTTCGCAGTTCCTCATTCTGAATATCCATAATCTGAGGAAGTGTTTTAAAAACACCCTCCCGTATTTCCTGATCAAGTTCAATCGGTATCATATCACAACTTCCTTTCCTTTTATAAATATTTTATTCTATTTACATAATTAAATTAGGTAACCATGTGGTAAGCGGAGGACAATAGGTCACTATCAGCAGCGCAATAAAATTAACTGCCAGCAGCGGAAGCATTGCCTTTGTAATCCTTTCAAATGAAAGACTGCTCACATTTGACAGAGCAAACAACACCATACCTACGGGCGGAGTCAGCATACCTATTGTAATATTCAGGATGCAGACAATTCCAAAATGCAGCGGATCAATACCAAAGGATGCGATCACCGGCATCAGAATCGGCACCAGGATTACAAGAGCGGCCAGGCTCTCCATAACCATTCCCACCAAAAGTAAAAAGATATTGATAACCAGAAGGGCGATGAATTTATTTGTAACCACGCTCAGGAACACCGCTGCCAGCTTGCCCGGGATTTGCTGTGCAGTAATAATGTATCCAAATGCATTGGCACAGCTCACGATAAAGAGTACACTCATGGCGCTGGTAAGGGTATCGTCCATGATTCCAGGCATATCCTTCCACTTCAGATCCCGTGTCAGAAAGCCTTGGACAAGCGCGTATAACACAGCTACCACCGAAGCCTCTGTAGGAGTACAGATACCTGTTATGATCCCTCCCAAAATAATAACTGGCGTCAACAATGCAGGGAAAGATGTGACGAAAGATCTGCTCAAATCCCGGAATCCACCAAAGGGTGTACGGGGATATTCCCGCTTCTTAGCCACTATATACACATATATCATTTGCACCACCGCCAGACAACATCCTGGCAAAATACCTGCAATAAACATTTTTCCTACAGATACACCACTGGCCACACAGTAGACCACCCCCGATATGGTAGGAGGAATAATCGGCCCAATGCAGGAAGATGCTCCAGTAATAGCTACTGCAAACTCCTCATCATAGCCATTATCCTTCATAGCTTTAATTTCGATGGCTCCCAGACCTCCGGCATCAGCCACCGCCGAACCGGACATTCCTGCAAAAACCACAGACGCCAGTACATTGGCATGCCCCAGACCTCCAGGAATCCATCCTATCGTCTTCTTACAGAAGTTAAAAATCCGATCCGTCACCCCGCCCCGGTTCATAATATTACCTGCCAATATAAAGAAACTCAAGGCCAGCAATGTGAAGCCGCTGGAGCCCTGTACAGCTCGGGAAACGATCATGTTCAGGCTCTCCCCATACACCATGGAATAGATAATAGAGCTGCACAGCATGCAGTAGGCAACGGGCATGCGTATGACCATAAATCCAAAAAAACATAAAAATAATAGTGCCATCCCCCATTATCCCCTTTCTCTCAATTCCTTGTTGATACAGCGGAACACCTCAATCAGACGCAGCAGGATGTAACAGGCCGCCAGTATAAACCCCACTGTAATAAAACAGTAAATCCAGCTTTGTTTCATCCACGGAATTGTATTCATCTGAATATTCTTTTTAAGAGTAAATTTCCAACTATATTTAATCATGTAACAAGTACAAAACAGCATGATGCCGTTAGATGCCAGATCAAACAGCCATTGTACGGGACGCGGGACCTTGTCGTAGACCAGGGATAATTCCGTATGCTGCTTCTTATGAAAACAATAGCCAATCCCTGCAAAAGCCAGCGTGCCCTGCATCATAGTAATTACCTCATCTGTCCAGATGATTGGATTATTGAACGCAAAGCGCATGATCACATGCAGGGACAGCACTAACAGCATGAATGTCATCACAGCTATAAAAAACGTCCTCTGAACATGATAAACTATGCTTTCTAACTTCTTTACCATACCGCACTCCTTTTTTGTGAAATTGAAAGCCGGACAGGGCCGGCTTTCTCCTGCAGAGCTTACATTGCCTGAATCGCCTCATACATACCATCAACCCACTGATCTTTAAACTGGTCGTACATAGGCGCAATCTTTTCACGGAAGGATTCAATATCAGGCTCTACGATTTCACTATATTTTCCAATCTCTTCAATATAGCCCTGTTCCTGCTCGATCGCCTTGGTATTATGCTCCTTGGCAACTTCCTTGGCGCAGTCGTACATAATATCAATCTGCTCCTGAGTCAGCTTCTGCATAGCCGTATCGCTCATGAAAATACTCAGCATCTGAAACTGGTGGTAGGTCAAGTTCAAATAATCCTGAACCTCATAGAACTTCATTGCAGAAATGGAAGCAGGAGGATTCTCCTGTCCGTCCACAGTGTGCTGCTGAAGCGCCAAATAGGTCTCGTTATACGCAATTGGTGTAGGAGAAGCACCCAACTGGGTAAATGCAGCAATTGGAAGAGGTTCATTGGCCGCGCGCATCTTTAATCCGGCCATGTCATCGGCGGTTTTCAGCGCCTTTCCCGAAGTGGTCATCTGGCGGGCCCCATAATACAAATCTGCAAGTATATTTACGTTACATGCCTCTGCCAGACCGTCAACCAAAGTCTGATGGGAATCACTGTCGTAAAATTTCATCATATGATCCAAATCCCTGAACATGTAAAAGGCTTCTACAATCGTAAATGGTGTATAACGTGACGTATACTGGCCCGTGGCAGAAATATATAAATCCACATCTCCCTCTGAGCAGGCCTCTGCAAGTTCTGTATTAGTTCCAAGTGTCTCGCTGGGATATACGTCAATATGGATTGCGCCTCCTGACCGTTCTTCCACCAATGCGGCAAAGTTCTCCGCAGAAGTGTTGATCAGATGCTCGGTAGACTGTGTATGGCCCAGGCGGAGGGTAACTGTTTCTGCGCTGGCCGCTGCCCCTGAATCAATAGTTTGCGCTGCTGCCTCTGTCTGTGCCGCAGCTGAAGCTCCAGTTGTATCATTCTTGTTGTCTGAAGAAGTACCACAGGCTGTCAATGACATGGCTAAAACAAGTGACATTGTAACTCCCATAACTTTTTTTAACTGTAATTTTTTCATAATGTCTCTTCCTTTCCTATTTATCCTTTTATTATATCTTTTATTCATTCCCCAATAGCTGGCCGCCTGTTTTTATGCAGACCTTTCTCCATCCCGGCTATTGGTATAAAATCAAAGCTATCATCTCAAGTGGAACATCGCCCGCATTTTCTATTGCATGTCCTTCTCCGGCTCCGGTAAAAGTAACATTCCCCGCTGTTACGGTCCGGATGACGCCGTTATCATTAAATTTACCGACTCCACTTAAAATATAGTATGTTTCAGATTCATTTTCGTGGATATGATAGCCAATTCCCGCCCCCTGGTTCACAGTAGTATGTGCAAAAATCCTCCCTTTACCATACATATCCTCCTCTCCATTTAACAGGGAACGCACTGTTATCTCCCCTAACCCATGGAAAGGAGCCGGTTTGCTTTCATATGGAATTTCCTCTTTTTTTCTGACCATTGTATCTCCTCCCGTTTTTTATAAGCATAATATATTCTTATTGCATGCTTAAAGTATACAACATGGTTTTTAGTATTTCAATAGCATATTTGCTTAGATTTTAAATATATTTTTATGCATTTCTACCTAAATAGATCCAGGACCATGTAGATACTTTTCACAAATCCCCCCCTCTTTTTATGGTGATTTTCAATCTTGTATAATAGTAAGAATCAGCTTATAATAATCATGTTGTATACTTTTTGTTTCTTATATTAAAACCATATTTTGAGAAAAGAAGGGGTTACTTATGCCGAAAACCGGAAATCGTGATTTGAAAAATCATGCCTATCAGATAATAAAAGAGCGTTTGATCAACTGTATTTATGAGCCCGGTTCTTTCATAAATGAAAGCCAGCTGGCAACGGACCTTGGTTTAAGCCGTACGCCTGTCCGTGAAGCCATCAACCGACTGGAATCGGAAGGGCTTGTAAAGGTCATGCCTAAAAAGGGGATTTTCGTGTCAGATATCCAGCTCAGTGATGTCCTGCAGATTTTTCAGGCAAGGATTGAGATCGAGCCGGTAGCGCTCGGCATGGCAGCCCCTCATTTACCGACAGAGGAACTGTTGCATTTCCGCAATACTTTTACCCAGGATTTTCCTGACATTCAAAATGCCTTCCGTCTGGATACGGCCATGCATCTTTTTATCATTGAGTATTGTGGAAACCGATATATTATTGATATGATGCATAAACTGTTTGATGATAACACAAAAGTGGTCATTGCAAGTAAACAGAACAGGGTACAGATCCATGATGCCCGTTTAGAACATCTGGATATCATCAACACTTTGATTGACAAAAATTATGAAAAAGCCGCCATATTAATGAAAACGCATATCGAAACCTGCCGCCGTGCCGCGCTGGACTATTTTTATTCGATGGAATCCTACAATACCATTTCACCGGAAACATATAAAAATCATCTGAAAATATTGTAAGGAGATTTTATGCTGCCAGATCATACTTTCTATCCGCCAATGGAATTGCTTATCCTTGAAAGTTTCGCGGACCGCTGTGCCAAAACCACCGGACAGACCAAATTTTTTTATACCCTGCTTCAAGATAAAGTTCCTGCTAAAATAATCGTGGAAAAGCTTACGGGGCGGACAAATACCCTGGTGTATGATGATGCCGGCCTTCCATCCCTGATGGTAAGGATTCCTTGTTTTGATCTGGAACAGGTGATCCCCCATGCTGGAAATGCCGTTCATCCCATGTTTCAGACATCCCGAGGCCAAGTACAATATGTCTGGCTCTCTAAATACCAGAATATCACAAAAAGGGGACGTGCTTACAGTCTTCCGGACCAGTGTCCCAGAAATTTTATCAGCTATGATGAAGCATTAGAATGTTGCCAGGCCAAGGGACCAGGCTGGCACCTGATGACGAATTACGAGTGGGCTGGGATTGCCCTGTGGAGCCGCGCCCGTGGAATTGTCCCCCGTGGAAATAATTCCAATGGAAGCGACTGTGGGCACCCGGAAGATACCTGCACCCTTATGTCTCCCCTGCCGAACGGCTCCGGCGGACCGGCCCTGACCGGAAGCGGTCCCATTTCCTGGGCTCACGACCATACGATAAACGGTATCTTCGACTGCAATGGTAATGTGGCTGAATGGGTTGGCGGTCTTAGGATGCTGGATGGAAAGCTTCTGTGGCTGAGACCGGAGTATTCTGCCATCAACGAAGCCCAACGGCGAAACAGCTCCTTTTGGAATTCCATGCTGCCTGATGGCCGGTTCATGCCCGCTGATTTCCCCAATACCCTTCATTTTGACTATACATGTCCGCCGCCTCCTGCCGGAGGAACTCCTGATTTCGCCCTGTCGCTCTCCCGTACATATCCGCAGCATATATACGAACAACTGGTTCCTGGTATGGATTCCACATATGGTCACATGCCCTTTTCCGATTTTTCCTGTTTTACAGAATTGTCTGCTCAGGCCTTACTTTTCCTCCGCGCGGCCTGTGTTTTTCCTATGGAAGATGCCTGCGCTCCCGGTGATCTGTATTTTCGCAATCATGGGGAAACAGCTGCTCTCCGGGGCGGGCATTGGTATCACGAGAAAAGCGCGGGTATGTTTTGGCTGAATCTGGCGCACACTCCGTCCTATACAGCCAGGCGCATTGGCTTTCGCTGCGCCTGGATCCCGGATGAGGATGTTGTTATCTGAAACGTTCTGTCTCCATTACAAACGTATCCCCGGCCGTGCAGCCTCCGTCCACAAATACAGTCTGTCCCGTCATGTGGACGGAGCCAGGTGAGAGCAGCATAATCACAGGCGCCACCAGCCATTCTGTTCTCCCTGCGCACCCCCGCGGTATACTCTCAATCCGCTTTTCATATGATCTTGGATTCTCTTCAATCTGTTTCCTGTTAATATCCGTGACTATCATTCCGGGTGCCACTGAATTGACATTAATACCCTGTTGGGCCCATTCAATTGCCAATGCCCTGGTAAAGCTGTCCACTGCAGCCTTGCTGGAGGCGTAGGCTGTGTAGTATGCCTTCCCTTTCACAGTACTGAGGGAGGAAATGTTAACAATACGGCCTTTCTTTGCTCTTAGCATATAGCCTCCCGCATATTTACAGCAGATTGCCACTGATGTAAAGTTTGTGTCCATAACCTTCTGGAAATCACTGAGCGTCATCTTCTCCAGGCTTTCAATTATATTCATTCCTGCTGCATTTACCAGTCCGTCAATTCTTCCAAAGTGCCGGTCAATCTGTTCCATTGCCGCTTTTACAGCCTCCTCATGGGTCAGATCCGCAATAACACAGAGTACATCCTTTTCTGTGGATAAATTCGGGCAATGAAGCGCCTCCAGAACTTTTTCCCGGCTTTTTGAGTTTCTTACAACAGCCGCCACCCTGCCGCCCAAATCCCGGATCGCCCGGCACAGCTCCAAACCGATACCTCCTGCGGCGCCTGTAACCACGATCACTTGGTCTCTTATGCCATACAACTGATCCAATGTGTAACTCATCTGTCAATTCCTCCTTATTCTATCTGCCATCTATTGAAGGCTTTGGACACTCTCCACAATACCTTTGGAATCCAGGCCAAAAAAGCCCAACAGTTCAGGAAGGCTTCCTGCTGTCCCAAATGTTGTCATTCCTAACCTTTTAAAATGCTTCGGATGTACATTATGTTCCACCAGCGCCTCAGCCACAGCGCTTCCCAAACCACAGACCGTACCATCCTCCACTGTTATGACGCTCCCGGCCCCTTCACAGCAGCCCGCTAGGGTATCTACATCCAGCGGTTTTATCGTATACATATCCAGAACCGTAACCATAATCCCATCTTCTTTCAGCTGGTCAGCTGCCCTAGCAGCTTCAGCCACACAAGGACCACAGGCCACGATCACCGCCTCCCTGCCATAGCAACGGACATGTATTGCCTTTCCAAACTCAAACCTCTGATTTTCTTTATAAACTACAGGTGTTGCCCCCCTCCCGAGGCGCAGATAAACCGGCCCCTGAAGATCTGCTGCCATTTTCACAAATGCCTTTGCAGCAACCGCATCCGCAGGACAAAGCAGCGCCATATTGGGGATAGTCCTGACAATTCCGATATCCTCTGTGCCCTGATGTGTTACCCCGTCCGTATCCCCTGACAGTCCAGACAGACCCGCGGCCACCTTTACATTGAGGTTGGGATATGCGGCAAATGTACGTATCTGCTCCAGCCCGCGCATAGAGAGGAAGGGGCTGTAACCCACGGAAAAGACACAGCAGCCTTCTGCCGCCATGGCGGCGGAAGCTGTCAACATCCCCTGTTCGGCAATTCCAAACTCAAAATACCGGTCCGGGTACTTCTCTACAAATTTATTCAGGGCAAACGAACGATAGGTGTCTGCCGAAGTAGTTACTACATCATCCCGCATTCCTGCCAGCTCTACCAGTCCCGTACCAAAGCCTGTCCGTGTAGAAACCATCTTATTCATATTTCCCTGCCTCCTCTGCCAGCTCCTCAACTGCAATTTTATATTCCTCATCATTGGGTGCTTTCATATGCCATAGATACTGGTCTTCCATATAGGATACGCCCTTTCCCTTTACTGTTTTGGCTATGATCACAGAAGGGGTTCCTTTAGCAGCTTTAGCTGTAGTAACTGCGTCCAGGATCTCCTCCATGTTATGGCCGTCAATGGTTTGAGTATCCCATCCAAAACTTTTGAATTTCATCTCCAGATTCCCCAAATCCTGAATATCGGCAACCCTTCCCCCTGACTGCAGGCCATTGCAATCCACAATCCATATCAGATGATCAAGATGCGCATTTCCGGCATACATAGCGCTTTCCCATGCAATTCCTTCCTGGAGCTCCCCATCGCCGCAGATAACATAGACATAATGACTGCTCCTGTTCTTCTTCCCAATCAGGGCCATCCCCAGTGAGGCCGCCAATCCATTTCCAAGAGAGCCTGTGGTCATATCCACCCCCGGGCACTTGCGCATATCGGGATGTCCCTGCAGACTGCTGTTTAACTTCCTGTATTCCATCAGATCCTTCTCAGGAAAGAATCCCCGTTTAGCCAAAGCCGCATAGTAGATGGGGCATGCGTGCCCTTTGGATAAGACAAACCTGTCCCTGTCCTTTAAGCCCGGATCGGCCGGATCAAGCTTCAAAATGTAAAAGTACATTGCCGTAATCAAATCTGCCATGGATAGACTGGGAGCCGCATGGCCTGTTTTGGCATGATAAACCATTTTAACAGCATCCAGCCGCAATTCATAGCTCTTTTTATATAAATCCCTTATCTCCTCCCGCATTCCATATCCTCCTTTCTGGAAACCACACTGCGGACCTCATTAACAATCGAATCGGTTCCAAGGCCAAATATCTCCACAAGTTCCTCATAGCTCCCGCTCTCTGTGTAGCAGTCACGTATTCCGAGTCTGGATATCTCTGCCTGGATCTTCTCCTCTGCCAGGACTTCCAGTACCGCGGTTCCAAGCCCGCCAATAATTGAATGTTCCTCCACAATAACCACTGCTCCCGTTTCACCCGCTGCACGGATCACAGTCTCTCTGTCCAGCGGTTTTATTGTAAACATATCAAACAGTCTGGCCCTGATTCCCTGAGCCGCAAGAATTTCCACCGCCTTACCGGCCCTGTAAACAGATAGTCCTACGGCAAAGATAGCCGCATCCTTTCCTTCCGAAAGCTGCTTTGCTTTTCCAATTTTAAAGTTTTCTCCTGTATCATAGATGTTTTCATATCCGTTTCTGGGTATGCTGACATAGGCTGGTCCTTTATAATCCTCCACCAGCATTTTCACCATCCAATCCAGCATAATGCCATCGGAGGGCAACATGACCAGCATTCCGGGAATTCCCCGCATCACGTTAATATCCTCGATCGCATGGTGTGTGGCTCCATCATATCCTCCTCCCAGGCCATTGTTAGAACCTACGATACGCACATTCAATCCAGAATATCCAATCAGTGCCTTAGCGGATAATGCACACATGGAAGACGCCAGTGTGGCAAAGGTATTGACAAATGGAATGAATCCGCTGCAAGCAAATCCGGCCCCCATGGCGGCCATATTGCTTTCTGCAATTCCTACATCAAATGCCCTCTCAGGATAGGCCGCTGCCATCATACAGGTCTTGCTGCTGTTTGAGAGGTCGGCGTCCAGAACTACTACCCTGTCATTAAGACCAGCATATTTAACAAGACTTTCACCGTAAATATCCCTTAACGCCATTCCCATCACTTTATACCTCCCAGTTCTTTCATTGCCTGCGCGTATTCTTCATCTGATACAGCCTTTCCATGGTATTTATTTGTACCTTCCATAAAAGATACCCCTTTTCCCTTAATAGTATCTGCGAGAATCACACATGGTTTCCCATTTCTCATGCTTTTTGCCTTCTCAATGGCCGTATAAATCCCGGCTATCTTATGTCCGTCACATGTCAGGACATTCCACCCAAATGATTTCCAGCGCTCCTCCATATGATCCATGGGCATGACCTGGGCCGTGGTCCCATCTAACTGAACTTTATTCCAATCCACAATACCGATCAAATGGTCGCATCTGAACTTCACCGCAGACATGGCCGCTTCCCATATCGTCCCTTCATTTAATTCCCCGTCACCCATCACGGTAAATACATAGGCATCGTTCCCCATAAGCTGGTTGGCGCAAGCCATTCCTACTGATGCCGACAGCCCAATGCCTAAAGGTCCTGTGGACAACTCCACTCCCGGGGTTTTCGCAGAACAGGGATGCCCCTGAAGGCGGCTGCCCGGCTGCCTTAATGTATGCATTTCCTCCTTTGGAAAAAAGCCTTTTTCACAAAGGCAACGGTAAAGCATGGGCGCTCCATGTCCTTTGGAAAGTACAATCCTGTCCCTGCCGCTGTCATACTGGTTTTCTTTTGAAATATTGGCGCACTCCATGTACAGCGTTACAAGGATTTCGCACTCTGACAGCGAGCCTCCCGCGTGTCCTGTCTGCAATTCATGAAGAATTGATATAATGTCAATCCGAAACTGGCGACAAAGTGCTTCCAACTCTTTTTCTCTTTCCTCTGTCAACTTTATCATCTGTTCACCTCACATATCTCCTGCACTTCCTTTACACAAAGACATGGACTTGCATATACCGGCAATCCTGTGTCTTTCTTGAGAGATGCTTCCATTCCCGCCATGGAACCCTGCGCTAGAATCAATACGTCCACCTCTCCCGCCATGACCTCTGCTTCTTTTCTGATAAGATCGTCATGAAGTTCCGGTCGTCCCTGACTGTTAGCCTCATATGCCCCCTGTGCCACTCTGCCGATCACCCGGACATTCCTCCCCATATCTGAGGCCAGGCGGCGAATATAAGATGCCGTAGGCTCCATGGTGGTCGCCAGGGATGCCACCACGCCAATTCTATCCCCATGCTGTAAAGCCTTTTTAATCATGGCCCTGTCTATACGGATAACCGGTACACTCAGTATTTTATCTGCCGCTTCCGCAACCTCTCCCACAGAAGAACAGGCGCTGATGATCACTTTGGGATCCCACCTGGCAGCAGCCTGGAAGTAATGCATCATGCGTTCCCTCACCCTGTCCGTGACTCTGCCGTGTTCCACAACCTCCCTGATCAGACTGTCATCTGCGATATTTACTATCCTGCAATCCGGCAGCGCTGCTGAAAGTTCTTTTTTCATAGTGTTAATCAGGCCTCCCATAGAGGTATAAACCACCACAACCGTATCCATAACCGATTCCTCCATTAATCCATGTATTTGTTAAAACGAAGAACAATCTTCCCCGTCTCAGGACGCCTTTGGCCGGCAAGGGCAAAGGCCTTTTTTGTATCCCTGAAATCAAAAACATCCGTAATTATCCTGTCCGCGTGCTCCTGATACTGCCTAAAATTTGAAATCACAGGTGCAAACTGATGCATTTGAAGTCTTGAAGCCACGATTTTCAACTGCTTTCTCATGGCCTTATAGCCATCAAACATAAAGGGCACAGCCGCTACCGGCACGAATCTTCCGCATGGGGACAGCATGTCAATCGCTTCCTCATCCAACTGCACGATACCTGCGCAGTCCGCAATAATGTTAGGTCCATAGCCTCCGGTCAGTTCCATGACCCGCTCCCTGAGATTATCCCTGGTGGAATCTATTACATATGGTATTCCAATTTCTCTGGCCATTCTAAGCCTTCCGTCACTAATTTCACTAATCATTACCATTGCCCCCATATGTATAGCCGTATCTGCAAGCATGAGACCAATAGGTCCAGCCCCATATATCAGCAATGTGTCTTCTGGTGCCAGTTCAGCCCGGGCACATACCTGTGCCGCTATGGTATAAGGTTCGATCAATGCAGCTTCATTCCAGCTGATCCAGTCAGGAATCCTGTGCCACTGCCGCTCATCTGACACAAAGTATTCTTCCAGTCCCCCGGACATATTGCAGCCTGTCACTTTCACTTGTGCACACACATTTCCTTCACCTTTTAAACAGGCGTAGCATTGGCCGCAATACGAGATCGGCTCATGGACAACACGGTCTCCTTTCTTTAAGCCCTTAACTTGCCCTCCTATCTCTGTGACAACCCCGGCAAACTCATGTCCAGGTATCCTTTTTTGTCCCATGGATAGAGAATGATGTCCCTCATAAATTTTAATATCTGTTCCACATATACCAACTGACTCAACTTGTACTTTGACAGCGGTAGGGCTGCAGATCTGCGGTTCTTCCACCTCAATAAAACCGGCAAATCTGGTATCCTCAATCATAAACGCTTTCACTTTATCCTTCTTTCTGCCATATCAAAATTGATTCTGACGATCTTAGGTATTATTTACTGCCAGCAGCTTCCTACTCCTATAAACTAGCTCCGAGGCATCAAAAAGTATATAGTCATTATCTGCTTTTATTAACAAATTCTGTACTTTTCATGCTGTATATTTCGTTTTTTATTTGCATTTTACGAAATAGGCCACTACATCTTAAGATGTTCCTTATGCTTTTGCTTTTACTTTATACTGTTTCTCAATGTCCAAATCTTGTCTTTTCAAATTTTATATACTATAATAAAACCAAATAAATTCTTATTCTTTAACATTACAGGGAGGAACAACCATGGAGGTCCTGATTGCTATTTTTTTATTAATGGCAGTGTCTGGCATTGCATATATATTCTACAAAAGATATCGTTCTCTCCTTGTGACATATTCGCATGACCAAAAAGAGATAGCTGCATTGCGTTCCATTCTAGATCTTAATCAGCAGGTTCTCCAGTCAAAGCTACTACTTGACTTGTGCTGCGGAACAGATTACAGAAAAGAAGGCATTGTAAAAAGTATTGCCTTTTTGAAACTTGAAGAACGATTGAAGTGTGTGTCTGTTGTGTTAATACAGGTTCCGGTTTCCATCCAGCTCTTTTACAATCTCCACAAATCCGAGTTCAGCGATGCCCAAAAAAATCTGCTGCATACATGCCAGACCGCTTCGGACAACTATTTTCCGTCTTATTGGTTATGGGAAAATCCCGGAACAATTGTTGGTATATTGGATATGTCTAAGACACACTCAGATGACATCCGTCTTTTGGGTATGAATAAATTGGGGGGTGTACTGCAAAGTGTTTGTGCTTCCGGCAATGATAAACCTCCCATAATCGCTTTTGGAACCATCACGTCTTCCATTGAAGAGCTTCATCAATCCTATAGCGCTGCCGCGGAACTTTTAAATCACAAGATCCATAATCATCTGATCATTCCCTATTGCTATGAAGAGTTTCAGCGTTCGGAAGTACAGTTCGATTATAACAAGCAACAACTTCTTTCCAGATATATCCGCCTGGGCAAATCACCGGAGGCCGAGGACTTTCTAAAGTCCTATTTTTCCGTTATCCACGCCAATCCCAATACCTCTGTTGCATCAGTAAAGGAAACAGCATCACAAATTATCAATGTAATAATAGAGACAACAAAAGATATGCCTGTTATTTATGCAGACTGTGTAAAACTTCAAGAACAGGTTCTGGAAGATCTGAACAGAATGGCAAAAGTTCATGATTTTGGTCAACTTCTTCTACCCCTTGTTCAGGATGTATGCGGCCTTGTTCTGGCAGCCAGCGCTAATAAAGGGAAAGTAAAGATTGACCATCTGATAAAATGGATGAGTGAGAATTATAATTCGGACATTTCTCTTGAAACCATGGCCACCTATATCGGATGCAGCCCAGCTTATACAAGCAAACTATTTAAAAAAGAAACAGGATGCGATATCATCACATATTTGTCTGGTCTGCGCATTGAACACGCGAAAGAACTACTCTGCACAACACAAATAACTATTGCTGAAGTAGCAGCCTTTGTAGGCTTTAATAATCAACAGACTTTTATACGTAATTTTAAAAAACTGACCGGTCTGACTCCCACTGAATACCGTAGTCTCCCAGATGGCTTACATATATCTGAGGAATCCTGACACATTGACCTATACTGCATTGCCTGTTGAGTAATTTTTCAGGTACATTAAAAAGAAATCCCGAAGAGTTTCCGCTCTCCGGGATTTCGTTCTGTTACATTTTTCAAGTGGTATAGTATACTTTCTCTACTGATATGATAATACATCAATATATGATGCCTCAAAATCATATTTGCTTTTGTTCTGAATTCAAAATATACTCTACTATCTCATCTTACTCCACCCAAGCCCCATCACTCCCCACATAATGCCCATCCGGCGTAGTGGTGTTAGTCAGCATGGCACCGTCCGGTCCCAGATAGAACCACAGACCATTCTCATCCACCTTCTCCCACTGGTTCTTTGCCATGGCTCCGTTGGAGCGCAGGAAATACCAGATTCCGTTGATCTGTCTCCATCCCTTAGCCATATAGGAGTTGGAATCAATCCAGTAAGAAACCCCGTCCAGTGTCAGCCATTCATTGACCGCCTTGGAGCCGTTGTCCTTCACGTAATACCATCCGGTGGCATCCTGGACCCATCCCTGGCCGGCTGCGGTCCCCGGACCGCTGTTTCCTGTGCTGTTTGTTCCTGTATTGTTCGTTGCTGTATTATTCGTCCCTGTACTGCTGTTTCCCACGGTCCCATTGCCTGCATTTCCAGTGCTGCTTGGGCCTGTCCCGCTGCTGTTTGAACTGCCCAGAGCCCCTGCCTTGGCCAGTTCAAATCCATAGTCAAACATGGACTTAGTATCCGTGTAGTGGGTGGATTTAGCCTTCATGACTACCGCGATCAGCCTTACCCCATCTTTTTCCGCTGCTGTCACAAGGGTGTTGCCTGCCTTGGAGGTATAGCCAGTCTTTCCGCCGATCACCCCTTCATAGTATCTGGAATCGCTGGGGTTGAGCATCTTGTGTCCAATGGACACGGTAAGCCCGGACGGGTTCTTAATGGTGGCGGGCAGACTGTATGTACGGGTAGAGGCAACGGTCTTTACAATATCATTCTGAAAAGCAGCCCTTGCAATCAGCGCCATGTCATGGGGCGTTGTGTAGTGGTTGGAGTCATTAAGCCCATGGGGATTTGTAAAATGTGTATTGGTACACCCCAGGGCAGCCGCTTTGGCGTTCATTTTCTCGGCAAACTGGGCATTGCTGCCTGCCACATGCTCGGCCAATGCATTCCCCACCTCGTTGGCGGATTTGAGAAGCAGGGCATACAGGCACTGGCGGACGGTCATCACATCCCCCTCCGTCATGTTGATGGATACCGCACCCGACTCCAGATTGGTGGTAGCAGTGGCAGAAAATGTAACCTTGTCGTCCAGCCCGCAGTTTTCAGCCACCAAAAGAGCTGTCATAAGTTTGGTGATGCTGGCCGGATAATACTTGGTTTCTCCGTTTTTGGAAAACAGGACGTTTCCGGTGGCCGCGTCCATAAGGACCGCACCCTCAGCCGCAACCACCGGCTGCTGGATCGCGGATGTGTCCACAGTACCGATATTTCCTGTTACGTTATTTCCTGTTGTATTATTTCCCGTATTTCCCTGGCTTCCGGTCCCCGGCGCCCCTGGGCTTATCCCATTCCCGGCCTCTGTGGGAGAGGCGCCGGATGAGGGCTGTCCGGCTGTGTTGTCAGCAGCAGGTCCGCTGGAAGATACCGTGCCTGCATCCCCGCTGCCCGATGGTCCCTGGTTGGACGCAGGGCTTCCCGACTGTCCCCCTGACTGGACGGATGCCACCTGGCTTTCCTCCAATGGGGCGATAACCACGGGGTTTGCGTACACTGCCGTGCTCATCAGCAGGGCGCAGCTTGTACATATACATAAAAATGATTTCCATTGTTTTGATCGCATCTGGCTACCTCTCCTATCACATATATCCTCTGAAAAACAAAATAAGTACACTGTCCTGTGCTGGAAGCATATGAAATGCCGTCCACAGGACAATGTACTAATCAGTATACCATACTTCCAGGTTACAAAAAACAACTATTTCTGACGATAAACTTACAAAAAAGTTATTATTTTTTAAATACCGTATATCCGTTTTTCTCCCGTTTTTTTGTCTTGTACAAAGCCAGGTCGGCATTTTTATATAAGGTTTCAAAATCCATGCCTGATCCAGGATAGATTGCAATTCCCACACTGGCGGAGACATTGCATTTCCCTGCCTCCGTGGTAATGCAGGTATGCAGGTCCGCAACCAGCTGCTGCACCTTCTTTTCAAGGCTCTCCATGCCTGTAAAGGGAATGAATACGGCAAACTCGTCTCCTCCGATCCGCCCCACAATATCGCCCTCCCTGAAATGGGACTGGATGTTTTGTGCAAACTGGGAAATGACAAAATCACCGGCGGAATGGCCCAGTGTATCATTGACATGTTTAAAATTATCAATATCCAGAATAAGGAAGGCATAGGAGCTGCCCGGTTCCGCCCCCTTCACCTGTTCGCTGATCATCTCCTCTGTTGCCGCCTTGTTATATAGCCCTGTCAGCGGATCACTCTGCATCTGCTCAAACAGCTTTGTTTCCTGCCGCTTCACCTCATCAATATTCTGGCGGTAGATCGTCATGCGCACGGAATTGTCCTCGCTCCAGAAATAGATGCAGGCCATAATCCGCATCCAATAATAGTCGCTTCCATTATTGGTGATCATAAAGTCATAGGTAAGGCTCTTAACGCCTTGGGAGTATGCTTCCATCACATGTTCCGGGGAAAATGTGTCCACATAGCCCCGGCGGTATTCCTCTTTGATCTGTTTATCCGCAATTATGTTCAGCGCTTCACTGTAAGGCGTTTTAACCGGTACTCCCAGGCTCTCAAAGTACCGCTCCGTGTTCTCCCCCACTGCGCAGTTGTGGGTAATGTCCAGCTCATAGATATTCTCGTACAGCTCTTTTGCCGCGTCCTGGCGTATCTTATTATATTCCCGCTCACGGGCAGTTGTAAGTTCAATGATCTGGGCATTGTACCGGCGGATCACCGTGGTGATGGTGAACAGGACCCCTGCCACGATCATCAATATGACCGCAATCCCCTGTTCCAGGGATTCCTTCATGTGCCGGTTCAGGTCTGTGGTATCATTCTCCACCAGAAGATACCAGTCCAGGTTCTCAATGTAACGGGATACCATATACTCCCTGCTCCTGTCGGCTGTATGCCAGAAAGTCTGCATCTCCTCCCTGCCTGAAAGCAGCTGATCCCGCATATCATCATAACTCCCATCATCAAACAGGTTCATCGGCTCATAGGACGTGTGATGGGTGGATATCTCCACCACACCGTTCTCATCCGCCAGTCGGGCCCGGACATTAAATTCATCCTCATAGCTTTTTAGCAGTTCCTGGAGATAATCCACCCTGAACCCCACACCCACAACGCCCATCACGGTTCCATCTCGGTCCTTGATCTTACAGTTGATGAATATGGTGATCTCATTGTCGCTGGCCTCATCATTATCGATATTCAGAGAATATTCATGAGGATCTGCAATAAAATCATAATACCATGTATTCTCCGGATTCCCCTGTTCCAGTACCCGGTCCAGTCCATTAAAATGATAATAACGGCCTGTCTGGGCGGAGACAAGGAATACGGAATCATAGGCATATTTTTCCCTGTAGGCATACAAATAGTCCCGCATGCTTTTGATAAATGTCTCATCCTCCATACGCGATTGTTCTTCTGCCAGAAATTCCTTTAAAAGACTGTCATTGGCCATGGTAAGGGAGACATTTACCGGTTTTGTAAAAATAGAATCGATCTTATAATAAATGCCCTCGGACGCCAGGTCCGTTACATCCTCCACATCCTTTTCAAATACCCCGATGTTGGCACGGTAACTGGTTATGGACGTAACTGCAAATCCCAGTATAATGATGGTACACACAAAAATATTGGTACGCAGTAAAATATTATTCTTCACACTCATGCTCCCCTCACCCTGACCTCCCTTTTTCCGAAGGATCAGGCTGGATACTCTTGATTACACTCCTATTCATGCTTATGCCCCTGCATGCACCCTTAGGAATGCCCCTGCATACCCCCCTGGGGATGTCCCTCCAGATATCCCTTTAGAAGTTCCAGTTCATCCATGTACAGGCAATTGGGCAGCGCGGCCTCCCTCACAGCTTCCATGCACTCATCTAGGCCCATCCACATAACGCTTTCCACCTCTTCCTCCTGGAGCTTAAGGTTCTCAGCCTCCACCGGCCTGCGGTATACGTATACATGGCTGTACTCACTGTCCTTAAACATGCTGCCGTAAAATTCTTCTTCCATATAACCTGTATGGATGCCTGCAAATTCCAGGTCCTCCTGCGATGCCTCAATACCCAATTCCTCCTTAAGCTCCCTGAGAGCGGTGGGAAGGAAACCGTCCCCTGCCTGGACATGTCCCGCGGAGGAGATATCATAACACCCCGGATAGGAATCCTTACATCTGCTCCGCTTCTGGAGCAGCAGGTCGAAACCGCCATAGGGCCCCTTGCGCACGATCCAAATATGGGCAGTCCCATGGATATCACCGTCCAGATGGACCATGGTCCTCTCCCTTACCCTTCCGGTCCTCTCCCCATGGTCATCCAGTATATCAAAGAGCTCCATCCTCTGCCCGTCAAGGGCTGCTTCCACCAGACAATCGTTATGGTAGGACAGTTTCAGTGAAAAAAACGGCCTGTCCTCATTCATCAGACGGAAGAAGATCTTATCCCCCTCCCAGAGGTTCAGGCCCAGCACATCCTCCTTCTTTACCCA
This sequence comes from Enterocloster citroniae, assembly GCF_040545455.1. NCBI lineage: Bacteria > Bacillati > Bacillota > Clostridia > Lachnospirales > Lachnospiraceae > Enterocloster > Enterocloster citroniae. The sequence goes on from NZ_JBEPLZ010000014.1 coordinate 124,497, forward strand.
TTCCAGCACGCCCTCGTTGCAGGAGATCATTTCCCCCTCATATTTGTCCGCAGTATACAGACACATGTACTCGGTATCCCAGCCGTCTGCCATGAAAGTGATCAGCCCCCTAAATCTCCATGAAGTAAGGGTCAGCCCTGTCTCCTCCCTCACTTCCCGCAGCAGGCACTCCTCCGGGCTCTCATTATGTTCAAAATGGCCTCCCACACCGATCCATTTATCCTTATTCACATCATGCATTTTGCTGACGCGGTGCAGCATAAGATATGCGCCGTCCTTTTCTATATAACAAAGCGTGGTCATCCTGGCCTCTGTTCTCATCGCCTTATCTTCCTTTCTCATAAAAATACCCGCCGGAACAAACACGTCCCGCCGGGTATCATTATATACCATTCAAGGTTATTCTTCAATTGAATAGTTTGGAGCCTCTTTTGTAATATGAATATCATGGGGATGGCTTTCCTTCAAAGAGGCAGCGGAGATCTTCACAAATCTGGCTGTTTCCTGAAGGGTGGGGATATCGGATGCGCCGCAGTATCCCATGCCGGAGCGAAGTCCGCCCAGAAGCTGGAATACGGTGTCCTCCACCAATCCCTTGTACGCCACACGGCCTTCCACGCCCTCAGGCACCAGTTTCTTGGCATCTGACTGGAAGTAACGGTCCTTGCTTCCGTTCTCCATGGCTGCGATGGAACCCATGCCGCGGTATACCTTATACTTACGTCCCTGATACAGTTCAAATGTTCCCGGGCTCTCATCGCATCCTGCAAAGATGCTTCCCATCATACACACGCTTCCGCCTGCCGCAATTGCCTTTGTCACATCGCCGGAGTACTTGATCCCTCCGTCTGCGATAATGGGCACGCCGTATTCCTTCGCCACCTTATAGCAGTTCATAACAGCTGTAACCTGGGGCACGCCAATGCCTGCGACCACACGGGTGGTACAGATGGAGCCGGGTCCGATCCCAACCTTCACACAGTCAGCGCCTGCCTCGATCAGATCTTTGGTGGCCTCTGCGGTAGCCACATTGCCTGCCACGATCTGCAGGTCCGCAAATGCGTCCTTGATCATCTTTACGCAGCGGATCACATTAGCGGAATGACCATGTGCGGAATCCAGCACGATCACGTCCACTTTTGCCTTTACCAATGCCTCTACCCTCTCCAGTACATTGGCTGTGATACCCACGGCAGCGCCGCACAGAAGACGCCCCTGTTCGTCCTTTGCGGACAGCGGGTACTTGATCTGCTTCTCAATATCTTTAATTGTAATAAGCCCTTTTAAGTTAAAATCATCATCCACAATGGGAAGTTTCTCCACCCTTGCCTTGGCCAGGATCGCCTTGGCCTCCTTCAGGGTAACGCCTTCCTTTGCAGTGACCAGGTTTCTGGTGGTCATGCACTCCCTGATGGGGCGGTCAAAATCCTCCTCAAACTTCAGGTCACGGTTGGTAATGATACCAACCAGCTTCTTACCCTCTGTGATCGGTACGCCGGAAATACGGAACTTTGCCATCAGATCATTGGCATCCTTTAATGTGTGCTCGGGTGAAAGGTAAAATGGGTCTGTGATAACGCCGTTCTCCGAACGCTTTACGCGGTCCACTTCCTCCGCCTGATCATCTATGGACATATTCTTATGGATCACACCGATACCGCCCTGTCTGGCCATGGCAATCGCCATGCGGTGCTCTGTAACCGTATCCATGCCGGCGCTCATTAACGGAATGTTTAATTTAATCTTCTTGGTCAGGTTTGTTGTCAGGTCTACCTGGTTGGGAATCACTTCTGAATAGGATGGTACCAGAAGTACATCATCAAAGGTTATGCCTTCGCCGATTATTGTACCCATTTTAAAGTTCCTCTCTTTCTGCGTGTTTGAATTGAATTTGTTTTGCAAGAAACTTATCCTCAGTGGACAAGGGAACACACGGTTTTGCACCACAGATTTGCGGTTCTGCCGCGTTACTGTCACTGAGGGTATCTGTAAGATAGTGCTTGAACTGTCTCTTTCTTATTAGTATCTAATACTAGCAAATTTTATCATGCTTGTCAAATCAAATCAAATGGAATCATTCATTCATTTTACTTATAGGCCTCAATCAGCCTTTCTAATATTATTTCCCCTGTTTTACGATTGGCTTCCTGATGGAAAGAGACTTATCTTCCCTCTTGACAGATCTGTCTATACATAGTATATTGTATATATAGAGTATATACAATAAAAACATTAGGCACAGATGGCCAGTTAATGGCACGGAGGCAAAGCAGTGAATATCATTATCAGTAACTCCAGCGGAAAGCCCATCTACGAGCAGATAACATCCCAGATCAAGAACATGATCATCAGCGGCCAGCTCAGTGCAGGTGATCCCCTTCCAAGTATGCGGGCCCTTGCAAAGGAGCTGCGGATCAGCGTGATCACCACCAAGCGGGCATACAACGATCTGGAGCAGGAAGGCTTTATTGAAACAATAACAGGCAAGGGCAGTTTTGTGGCGGCCAAGGATACGGAGGTCATCCGGGAAGGAAATCTGCGGATTGCCGAGGAGTATCTTGCCAAAGCCGCGGAACTGGCCAAGAAAAGCGGTATTCCGTTAAAGGAACTGGTGGAAGTGCTGGAGCTTATTTATAATGGAGAGTGAGGAGACGTCCATGGAGAATGCGATCAATATCAGAGGTCTTTCCAAAACATACAAAGACTTTTCCCTGAAAGATGTGAACCTTTCCCTGCCCAAAGGCTCCATCATGGGTCTGATCGGTGAAAACGGCGCCGGAAAGTCAACCACGATCAAGGCCATGCTGGACCTTGTCCGGCGTGACAGCGGAACCATTGAGATCCTTGGGAAGGATCTGGATACCAGTGGAAAAGAGATCAGGGAGCAGATCGGAGTCATCCTGGGTGAGAGCCATTTTCACGAATTTCTCAATGCCATCCAGGTATCCAACATAATGAAACGGGTCTATGGCAGCTGGGACCAGAACCTGTTCTTAGATTATTTAAAGACATTTTCCCTTCCGGAGAAAAAGAAGATCAAGGAATATTCCAAGGGAATGATGATGAAACTATCCATTGCAGCCGCACTGAGCCATCATCCCAAGCTTCTTATCCTGGATGAGGCTACCAGCGGCCTGGACCCCATTATCCGGGATGAGATCCTGGATATCTTCTTTGGATTCATCGAGGACGGGGAGCATTCCATCCTGATCTCCTCCCATATCACCAGCGACCTGGATAAGGTAGCCGACTACATTACCATGATCCACGATGGTGAGATCCTGTTTTCAGAAGAAAAGGATTTTCTTATGGATGACATGGGCATCATCAAGTGCGGGGCCGGGGACCTTAATGAGCTTAAAGGCCTGGATATCGTAGGGGTCCGGCACAATGCCTATCAGGCAGAATGTCTGGTCCGCAGCAGACAGGAAGTCAGTGAGCTTTACCCGGATCTGATCATTGACCGGGCCAACATCGAAGAGATCATGTTATTTTATATAAGGGGGCAAAAACAATGATGGGACTGCTGATAAAAGATTTATATTGTCTGAAACAGAATGGCAAAAGCCTGATGTTTATTTTGCTCATATGGGGGCTGGTCTTCCTTCCCAGGGATGACGGGGGACTGATACTCATATCACTGTGCATGATGGTAAGCGCCATGCATATCTTCACTCTGGCCTCCTATGATAAGCAGGCCCGGTGGGATACCTACGCCTTAAGTATGCCCCTGACCAGGGCAAATATGGTTCAGGAAAAATATATCATGTCCCTGTTGCTCCTTGTCATGTCCGCGGTTGTCTCCACGTTTGTGGTCGCAACTGCCTGGCTGATCCGCACAGGAGGAATGGAACCGGATTTTATTCCTTCCATAGCCGCCACCCTGGCTGTGGGCGCGGGCATTTCCCTGTTCTACACTGCCCTTTCCCTGCCCCTGTCCATGTGGCTGGGCGTGGAAAAGGCCCGCTACATCCCCAGTGTGCTGTTCGCCCTCATCTTTTTTACAGCCGTCATCATGGTTAGAAGGGGAAGCCACATAGGGCTGCGGGCAGACCATCTGATCGCATTCGGCCTGGGGGCTCTTATCCTGTCCGTGGCCCTGTTTATCATCTCCTATTTTATCTGCCTGTTCATCTACGGGAAAAAGGAGTTTTAACCCGCAATAATTACAGCCTGCATACGTGCAAAATCCGGATCACCCCGGAATGGAAAAGGGCGGTATCGGTACTGATTCCTCAGTATGGATACCGTCCTTCTTTTAATCTGTCACATATCATATGGTTTATACCACCACTTTGCGCGGATATGCCCTGCGCATGGCCCCGATCATCTTCTCATTGGGCTCAAACAGAACCTTATAGTTCTCAGCGCCCTTCTGGTACATCATGGCATAGACCTTGGCGTCCCTGCGGCCCGAGGAAAAATCCTTTATCTTGGCTCCCTGTCTCTCATAATCCTTGAGCACAAAGGAATCTGCCGGAGCCACAATCTGAACATCCTCCTTGTCACAATCAAACACCCTTTTCCTTCTGGCCCTTCCCATAATGCGGTCCACGGACAGACCTCCCTCAGCAAAAAGGTATTCATACTCCACGCTCATGTTAAGAAATACAAAATAGGTGGCAGCTCCCACTGCCAGCATGATGATTACACCCAGAACTGTCTGCAGCGCTGTCAGCACAGAAAAAATACAGAGCACGATCATCAGGATCTTTACAGGAACAGCGTAGCCCGGATCTTTTCTCTTTACCAGCCACTCCACATAATTGTCTTCACTCATATGGTCTCTCCTTTTATCATTTTGCATACTCCCCATTATACAATATTTCTCTGTATAATTCCAGAGCGTGTTTGAAAATTGCATTCTAAGGCATTTCTCTGAGAAATGTAATGATCCGTTCCATGTTTTCCACCGTTTTCCGGTTAATGAAATGTTCAATTTTCTCCACCTGTTCCAATTCGCAGTCTGTGTGGTTCAGAGCACAGAAAAAATCATGGAGCACCCGGTGGCGGTGAAGCAGATAGCGCCCTGCCTCATGCCCCTTATCCGTAACCATGATGCTTCCGTATTTCCTAAAATCAATATATCCCCCTGTTCTCAGGTTATCCAGCATCTTGGAGGCGGAGGAAGGGCGCACATGGAGGCTTTGAGCCAGCAGGCTCACCCGGATGGGGAGTCCCTCTTCCTCCATGCGGCAGATCATTTCCAGATAATCCTCCATGGAGGAGGTCAGCTGGTCCCCACTGGACCGTTCGTATCCCTTCAATGTATAGAACCCTTCATTTCCCAGATCGAATCCATTATTTTCATGATTTATATCCTTGTTTGTAACCAAAGTCCACCTCCTGCAATACACTATGAGTAAGAAAATGTTTCCTTATCCTAATTTATTGCGAGGTATTGTAATTATGAAAGAATTTCATTGTCTGAATGATATAAAGCCCGGTCAGAGGGCGCGCATCAAGGAGCTTACCGCCAATGGGAGCATCCGCAGAAGGCTTTTGGATATTGGTCTGGTAGAGGACACAGAGGTGGAGTGCCTGGGAAAGAGCCCTCTTGGAGATCCCTGCGCCTACCTGATCCGGGGCGCCGTCATTGCCATACGTTCTGAGGATTGCAGGAATATCCTGATTTATGAATAATCATCTAAAAAAATTTAAAGGAGTATTAAAATGGGGCTGACCAAACAATCTGTCGGAATGGGCGCTGTCGATTCCGGTTTGGAGATCAAAAAACAGACACCTGAAGATAAAGTCATTGCCATAGCGGGTAATCCAAATGTTGGAAAGAGCACCCTGTTCAACAACCTGACCGGCATGAACCAGCACACGGGAAACTGGCCGGGCAAAACCGTAACCAATGCCCAGGGATACTGCAAAACCGGAAAAAACGGGTATGTCCTGGTGGATATTCCCGGAACCTATTCCCTCATGGCCCATTCGGCCGAGGAGGAAGTGGCCCGCAATTTTATCTGCTTTGGAAAAAGCGATGGTGTAGTGGTGGTCTGCGATGCAACCTGCCTGGAACGGAATCTGAACCTGGTCCTCCAGACCATGGAAATATCGGACCGGGTCCTTGTATGCGTAAACCTGCTGGATGAAGCCGCACGCAAGAACATTACCATTGACCTGGATCTGCTCTCCGAAAAACTGGGCGTGCCTGTGGTGGGCACGGTTGCCAGAAAGAAAAAGAGCCTGGAACGTTTTCTGGCAAAACTGGATGAACTGGTAGGGCAACCGGCAGCGGACCAGGCGGATAATCTGCCGGATGATCCGATCTCTGATCCGGCAGATCATCCGATAAATGATCCAATCGCTGACCCGGAGGATGATCCGATGGAGGATTTGGTGGATGACCTGATGGAAGATTTTATGGATTCCCCGGCGGACGATCCGGCGGACGATCCCCTGCCCAAGGATCCGGCGGGGAAATCTGAGGATGACCCAAGCGCCCAGTCCATGGAATCCTCCATGGCGGTCCCCATCATCAACACCGGCGGATCCGGCCATTTTCAGATCCAATATTCCCCCATCATAGAGCAAGCCATCTCCATGGCGGAGCCGGCAGTAAGGGCACAGGTGGGAGGAAAGCTGAATTCCAGATGGCTGACCTTAAAGCTTTTGGACAGCGATCCCTCCCTTATGAAGGAGCTGAAGGAATACCTGGGAGAGAATATACTTGAGAAGCCCCAGGTGGCCCAGGCCCTGGAGCAGGCTAACGGTCATCTGGCCAAATACGGTGTTACAAGGGAAATCCTCAAGGACCGCGTGGTAGCTGCATTGGTGGCCTCTGCGGAAAAGGTATGCCGGGATACGGTTCATTTTAACAAAAACGGCTACAACGAAGGGGACAGGAAGTTAGACCATGTACTCACCAGCCGCTTTACAGGATATCCTGTGATGATCGGAATGCTGGCTGTGGTGTTCTGGCTGACCATCACCGGAGCCAATTATCCGTCTCAGATGCTGGCCGATGCGCTGTTTAGGGTCCAGGACCTTTTGACAGAAGCATTTATGGCCATGGGCGCTCCCCAGTGGCTCCACGGCCTGCTGATCCTTGGAGTGTTCCGGGTACTGGCATGGGTGGTATCCGTAATGCTGCCCCCCATGGCGATCTTCTTCCCCCTGTTCACCCTGTTAGAGGACTCCGGCTACCTGCCCAGGATCGCCTATAATCTGGATAAACCATTTAAAAGCTGCCATGCCTGCGGCAAGCAGGCTCTTACCATGTGTATAGAGTTTCTAAACTTGTAAACCATTTCTTTCCTATATAATAGTAGGTAGCCTCAACCACATCCATCCCCCGCCTTATTTTGGAAATAAGTACCAGCACTGGAAACAAACAACCAGCGCTATAATCAAAGAAAAAAGGGGGATTTTTACAATGGATGTCGAACCAAATCTATTCTTTGGACAACTGGAAACAAAATGGTTCTGGAAGAACAAACGCTACGGGAGGATCTGGAAATGCACCTGCGAGTGCGGCGGGTATTGTTATGTAAAGGAGGAAGCTCTGGTGATAGGGATCGTGAAAGACTGCGGCGATACATGTCATCAAGATGCGGCCAAGCGCGTAAGAAGGGTTAAAAAACCTGGAAAGCATACATAAAATAAAACCGGCGGAACCGTTCATTCGGCTCCGCCCATTACATATAATCATACGGAGTTCTCCTCCGCGCTTCTGTCTTTCTTGGCATGGCAGCTTCTGCGTCCTCCAGGGTCTTATACAGCCTGCTCCCCGACAGCCTAATGCCCTTTCCCTGCCCGTATTTAACAATATAGTTTCCACCAGCGCAGGATCGGATCGTGCCTTCCACTACCCGGTGGCTGCTCTCCAGAAAATAACATGTGTCTCCAGTCTTAAACATGATCATCTCTCCTCTGGTTATAGGATAGCACTTTTTCAATATCTTATCAAATTCTTCTTGACTTTACGCCAATATTGGCGTATACTAAAGATAAGGAAAGGGGATTAAAACAATGACAGTGGCCGAATTAAAGGAAATGATTGAGAACAATAGTGATTGGGATTCTTACGAAAAATATGGTATCCGCATTCAAGAGCAGGACTTTGAACTCGGAACTGTTGACCACAACTCAAAAGTCTGGGTTGATGGAGAGGAAACAGAAGATGAACTTGATGGAATATGTGCCATTAATTTAAACTCTCCAGAAGCTGCTGCTACACTCAATGGTCGTGGATATTTTGGTTCCCACATAGCCCTACTTGCAAGTAACCGTTTTGAATATGGTCTTGATGCAGGAGAGGTAATTTTAAAAGACGCAGAAGTATTATATATTATCAAATAGGAGGTGTAAAAAATTGAGAAGATATCCTGATTGCATAAGAACGGATGGACTATGCGGGGCCTGCTCTGCCTCCAGCCGCGGCCTGGATTGCCACAACAACAAAATAAACAAGCTGTTATATCAACGCTCTTTGGCGGAGATGACCCAACGGCAGGTAGCGGATGCCGCCAAAATGAATATCCGCCAGATTCAGAAGTTTGAGTCTGGAGAAGGGGATCTTGGCAACATGACCCTGCGCAATGCTCTGGCTCTGGCAAAAGCCCTTGACTGCGATGTTGATGATTTTTTGTAACAAATACTTACTCAGGAGATTTGGAGGATAATATTGTGGAAAAATATGATATTTTTAAATCAGAGGGCGGTTATAGAGTATGTTTGGCAACATATGGAGATGACCCTATCATTGACAAGTGTCCGTGGTGCAAAACTTTGGCTGGCGCAAAAGCTGTTGCTAGAGATGCTAAGTTTGACAATGAGACAAGACAGTATGGGGTATTTAATGGTGAGGGCTGGATGGCAAGCCTCCCGTCTAACGATTACGAAACAGATTATTATAATTTTGGCTCGCGAGATGAGGCGGTAAAAGCAGTAATATCAGCAATGGAAAAGCTGGGGTACACCCGCGAATACATTCTGTATCGCAGGAAAGATTTATTATAAAAAAATATCGCCTTCTCAATATGAGTTGGCGATATTTTTTTAATAAAAACGAATAACCTAATATTTCAATCCACACCTCTCAGATTGGAGAGCGGTGACCAGTATCAACCCCATCTGCTGATACCTTATGGTATGATAATACCCCAATTTTTCCAAAATGTCAAGGACGACTTCGTTCCTCCTGGATCCTCCTCCAGATTTCCTCAAATTCGTTCGGATCCGGCCTGGGAATGACGTCATCCGGGACGTGATCCCTGGCCCATTCATACTCTTTCAACAGTTCTTCATCAGATTCATTCAGCTTCTCCATATCGCCCATCCTTTCTTGTCTATTCTGTTTTATTTTAATAATACCATACATTGGGGTCTAAAAACAGAACCTTTGGTTATATTAATCCTACATCTATAATTGGATTATAAAGGTCAAGGGTGATGAAATGATTAAATATGACAAGCTGTGGAAGACCATGAAAGATAAAGGGATCACCCAGTATATGCTGGTGAAAGAGTATAATATCAGTAAATCATTGCTGCACAGATTAAGAAATAACCAAGGGGTAAACATGAATACCATTGATACCCTGTGTGACATACTGGATTGCGACATCGAAGATATAGCAACGCATTACAACAGCGAGGAATAATCCCCGCTGTCTTTTTTATTATTCTCCCAACCCCGGCCACCGCAGCGCACCGTCCTGATCGGGCGCCAATACCACCGGATCCATGGACAACTTGCCGTCCTGGTCCAGATAATACCACTTATCACCGCTGGCCTGCAGCCCCTTGACCATTGCGCCGTCCGCACCCAGGTAATACCAATCACCCTTGTACTGATACCAGGTGTTGATCACCATGCGACCGGCGCCGTCAAACCAGTACCACTTGCCGTCTGTATCCAAGTACCAGCTGTTGCGCACACAATCTCCTGTGTTGCCCAGGTAGAAACTCTTGGTTCCGTCCTCGTTCTGTCTCCATCCTGATAATTTAGGTTCCTCCGGCTCCGTCACTGCATCATCCTGTATGTATCGCTTCACAGCCACCAGACCCTTACGCCAGCCCCCAGATGCCCAGGAGTTATACCGGCTCTTGCAGTAGGCCACCAAGTCTTTGTAGGACGGTCTGCCGCTGCCATGTCCGCAGATAATACCATCTCCACAGTACATCTCCACGTGACCGATCCGCTTTGGCCTACTGGCATCCGTACCGGCAAACAGCAGCATGTCCCCTGGTCGTAACCGGGACGTGTCAGGGATGCCCTGGGCTATGTCTGC
>NZ_JBEPLZ010000015.1:0-133310 GCF_040545455.1 Enterocloster citroniae
AGTTATCTTTAACCTTCATTACTTGGTTTTGTTCCGAATTTTCTCAAATCCAAAGGTCTAAACCAGACCTTTTGTTTTTAGAATTTTCAGGGTTTTACATACTATTTAATCTTCAATTATCAAGGTTCGTTTGTTGTTGTCTTGTTCAGCAGCAACTTTTATATCTTATCACAGCTGCTTGCGTTTGTCAACAACTTTTTTTATTTTCTTTGTTGTTGTTTTTCAACGGCAACTTTTTTAGTTTATCATAGTTTCCATATTCTGTCAACAACTTTTTCCAACTCTTTTTCGGAGCCGCCCCCGCTGTTTTCGCGGTGGAACTTTAATATAACACTACTGGCTCAACTTGTCAAGGGAATTTGTGCCATTTTTTTATACAATTTTTAATTCTTTTTCACAACTACAAAATATGCCCGTTTTTTCATAATTCTTCTATATTTAGTGGTTGGCATAAAAATAGCTGAGTCAAGTCTTCTCCAACTTTTCCCAGCCATTTGTGTTAATTCAATATAATATAGGAACAATTATTTCAATCCATACCCGGTCATTTCACAGAGACCAGCCGCATCCTATATAAATGAATGCTCTATTCATACAGCCCAACCTAAAAAATCCCCCGGACAATACCTCCCAGTATAAGGTTGATCAGATTATACCGGTACAAAAACGTAAGCCAGGTACTGGCATAGACCTGTTCCTCCAACATCTTCCCAACAGGCGTTGCCGAAAACAGGCTGAGCACAAATCCCGCCACCCATAGCAGTACCAGCCCCTGGGCAAATCCCAACAGCGCTCCCGCTATATGGTTCAGTCCGTACAGTATAGGAAGGCGGGCAATAAGATCCAGCCATCGTACCACCATATGGATCAATACAAAGACAGCTATAAATAACAGGATGGAAGCAATTGCATTGATAAGCATATCCGCCAGGTACATACTCACATACTCCGCAAACTGGTCTACGCCCAATATTTTATAAATCTCGCTGTTGTTATTTTCCAGCAGTACATCCTTAACGGACTGAGGCAGATTCAACCGCTCAATGGACATTCTCTGAGCGGAGGGAAGTCCTGTATCTTCCATGGAAGGCTCCTCCCAGCCAGCGATGCTGAGTATGGCATCAGCCGCCCCCTGCCGGATGGATGGGTTATCTTTTATAAAACCTGTCATGTACGGCGTAGCGATCTTCACAATGACAATGGTGAGCACAAGGGCACCCAGGGATACACACTGCTTTAAAAATCCCCTGTAGTGCCCATACAGAACCATGCCTATCAAAAATACTCCTGCCCCCACGGACAGCCAGTTCTCTATTATCATGTCTCAGCTTCTTTCAGTCTCAATTTCAGTTAATTATCAGGCGTTCTATGGCTGCCGCCACACCATCCTCATCATTGGTAAGGGTGATCTCATCCGCTGCGGCTTTTACAGCCTCAAGGCCGTTCCCCATGGCAACTCCCACTCCGGCTGCCTCGATCATGGAGATATCGTTCTCCCCATCGCCAAAAGCCATGGTCGCTTTTCTATCTATGGACAGGTAGTCCGCTAACCACATAAGGGCATTTCCCTTTGTTGCCCCATGGGCATTGATCTCCAGGTTATTATAGAGAGAAGAACTGATGACAATTCCTTCCACAGATCCAAGATCCTCTCTCAGGGTCTTTCTTTCTTCCAGATCTCCCAGATAGATGTTCACCTTCTCTGCATCACTGCCGCATTCTTTTACATAGCGGATCACATTGGGCACAACATCCCTGGTGGCCCTGACCATTTTCTGAATGGTGGGTGAAACTCCATAATTTTCCATGTGGTCAATGAACTCAGGCTGGGTAATTCCTCTGCCGTTAATATAAGGATCATACATGGCATTGTACTTATCTGCAATACTCAGAATCTCCAGCGTCTTTTCATTAGTCAGGGTACGGCGGAGCAGGCACCTGGCATTTTCCAGGTCCGCCACCGTACCACCATTGGCGGTAATGGCATAATTTACACCGGGAAGCATACGTATCTCCTCCATAATACCATCCACTGCCCTTCCAGTTGTTGGCACGATCTGAATTCCCATACGGGCACATTTGATCAGTGCCTCCTTATTACGGGGGGACAGACGTTTCCGGCTGTCCAGCAGGGTCCCATCTAAATCAAGTGCTATCAAACCTATGGATTTCATATAAAATGCTCCTCTTTTAATATAAGAAGACCATCTTTGTCATACTTGGATGAAAAGATTCCCGTTATTCGCTTAAAGAACGAAGGATTCTCTGCCTTGTCGGCAGCTTCCTCAATCAGGTCTTCTGCACTTTCCTTGGTAAGGGCGATTCCGTCCTCCTCCATGATTTCGATCCTCTCATAGAGGGCCAGCATGCTTTTGCCGGATATACTGCAGTCAATGTCACTGGCATACTCGCATGCATATTTGGCGAATTCGTCAATGTCCATCTCCTCTTCTTCCATTTCATCCATCGGCAGTTCTTCATTGTCTGTAAATTCCGGCTCAACCAACTTCTTTACAGGTGCAGGTGTAACAGGAACTTCTTTCCTGGCCGGTTTTTTTGCCGGTTCCACGGCCTTCATTACCGGCTGTTTCTTTTCTTCTCTTGCCGGAACCTGCTCTTTTATAGTCTGGGCAACAGGCTGCATCTCCTCCTGCGCCGGACGTTTTAACGGTTCCTGAGGCATGGCCCGCACCGGCTCTTCCTTCTTTTCCTTTGGCATCTCCTGCCTGTGGACCTGGACCTGCCTTACCGGTCGTTTATCTTCTTTGGGCGCTTCATACTCATTTTCCTTTGGGGGCCGGCTTTTCCCAATGTATTCAAAGCGTTTTGCCAGACCCGGATACACTCTGTGAAGGGCGGCCAGACGTTCTGCAGTGTCGATCAGCACCACATTCATGCCGGTCTCATCCCTTGCCATAAGCTGGTTTAATTCCTGAAGTATGGCCTCAGTCATATCCCCCGCCTGTTCGATCATAAGATCCTTTCCGGTCAGTTTGTCAGATAAGTTGAAGACACCCTTGCTGTTAAGCCGCTCTCCTGTTATCTTAGCTGCCTGGTTCTTCGCACCTGTCTCCCTGTGGATCTCCTTTAATGCTTCAATGGCCTTCTCAAGCCCCTGCTGAGGCGTCTCAGCTTCTATCATAAGATGTCTGGCCTCGCGGACTGCTCCCTTTTTTATATCACGGATATCTGAAAGTACGCGGGTCTGAGCAGCCTCTACCTCCTGCTTAAAACCGCTGCCGGAGATTCTGGACATTTCCATGGCCAGGTTGGCCTGAACCTCTGCTTCATGAATACGGGCCTTCAGGGCTTCATCCGACATCCACTGATCGCCTGCAGACTCCTTCTGTCCTGCGCCGGACTCCTGTAAACGCTCCTCAAAGGACTCCTCTGCCGCCCCATCTCCATATGGTTTTTCCGACATTTCCTCTGTTGCCGCCATCTCTTCCTCCCCATCTTCCGGTTCTATAGTAACCTGAGTGCGGGGCGGATCCTCCTCCATAAGGCGGTCATCGGCATACTGGGAATATCCGTCACGGGAATATTCGGAGTATTCTTGGGAATACCGCCCATGACCATAGCCGGATCCCGGGGCATATGCTGATTCTTCGGTATATTCCGGCTCCTCTGCATATTCCTGTTCTTCTGCGTATTCTTGTTCCTCTACGTATTCCGGTTCTTCTGCGTATTCCGGTTCTTCGGTATATACCGACTCTTCCCCATATCCGCCTCCCGAGCCAAATTCTCCCTCATGGCCATTGTCATAGCTGCCTTGACGGGAATTTTCTGTTGCACGTGGGTACTCAGACTCCTGGGCATAGCCTGGTTCCTGGAGATAATCGGATTCACGGACATAGCCCGGTTCCTGGGCATAATCGGATTCCTGGCCGTAGTCCGTATCCCGGCCGTAGTCTGATCCCTGATCATAATCGGATTCCCCGGCATAACCTGACTCCTGAGCATAATCCCCTTCCTCTTCATAGCCGGGTTCCCTGGTCACTGCTGCCTCCCTTGCATAGGAGGCAGACTGAGCCCCATAATGATCCCTGCGGGAACCGGCTGCCGGCGTGTCACTGTATTCCTCCACAGGGGCACCCATCCGGTATTCTTTTTCCACTGCCCGGAGTTTTGCCTCATACTTGTCCCTGTTTTCCACCAAATCCATCTGGTATTTGGTAAGAGGGGCAAACTGTATCTTAAGTTCCATTGCCTTTTCCACATATTTACCCAGGCCAAACATAAGCATGATCTTGTCACAGGCCATGATACAAAGCTCTCCCATGCCGGCCTCAGCATACAGTTCAGCCAGCTCGTACAGCCATTTTTCATCTAATTCAATGTTGCAGTACTGTTCCAGGGTGTGGATCAGCTGCTCCACAGGAGCGCCTTTGGCTCCCAATATCATATACCTCAGGATATACTGCCTGGGATCATCAGGCGCCAGGTCGCAGAATTCCCTGTAATAGTCTTCCGCTTCACCGGTGCTGCCCTCTTTTATGGCCAGCTCCGCCAGTTTAAACAGCAGGCGCTTGCCAATAGGCGCACGCTCAAATGCAAGCAGCAGGATATCCTTGGCTTCCTGGTACTCCTGATTCTTCTCATATATGGTTGCCACCATGGACAGGATATTGACATTGCGCACCCTCCGCCAGTCAATGGTATCCGCAATTTTCATGGCTGTCTCATAGTCGCCTTTGTTTACCATCTTCTTAATCTGCTCAACTTTAATGTTAAACTCGTATTTATCCATCTTTTGCATCTCCCTATTGCCCCGGTATGGAATTACCTGTCTGTCAGTCTGTACTATATCTCTGTTCTGCCTTCCAATGCCCGAAGAAGCGTTACTTCATCTATGTATTCCAGGTCGCCGCCAACCGGTACACCGCTGGCGATCCTGGTAACCTTAATCCCGGTAGGCTTGATCAGCTTGCTGATGTACATGGCTGTGGTCTCACCTTCCAGGCTGGAATTGGTTGCAATGATGACTTCCTCCACCTCAGACTGAAGGCGCTGCATCAATTCCTTAAGTTTAATGTCATTCGGGCCAATTCCCAGCATAGGGGAGATGGCGCCGTGAAGTACGTGGTATACACCTTCATACTTGCCGGTTTTTTCATAGGCAGCCAGATCCCTGGTATTCTCAACCACCATAATGGTTTTATGGTTTCTCTTATCGCTGCTGCAGATCGGACAAAGCTCCTTGTCTGTAAGGGTAAAGCACTCTTTGCAGTAGCGCACATTATTCCTGGCTCCTGTCATGGCTCCCGCCAGCTCCTCCACCTGCTCCTTCGGCATATTAATGATGTGAAATGCCAGGCGCTGGGCTGATTTGGCGCCAACTCCCGGAAGTTTTGACAGCTCTTCTATTAACTTGGTAATCTGACTGCTGTAATAATCCATTAGAAAGGAAGACCTCCACCCAATGCTCCGCCAAGTCCGCCTGTAAGCTTGGACATGGCTTCGCTGCTCTCTGCCTCCATCTGACGAAACGCTTCATTGGTTGCCGCCACGATCAAATCCTCCAGCATCTCAATATCATCCGGGTCCACTACTTCCTCGGATAATTTTACGGATACGACCTCTTTCTTACCTGACACTGTAACACTCACTGCCCCGCCACCGGATGCAGCCGTGTATTCCTTGGTCTCCAATTCCTTGGTTGCTTCTTCCATCTGGCGCTGCATACGCTGTGCCTGCTTCATAAGATTGTTCATATTGCCAGGCATTCCGCCTGGAAATCCGCCACGTTTTGCCATGGTGTGTTCCTCCTGTTATCTTCCTTTTTATTATATTCTTCTGATATAACTTCTAATCTTCATATGTAATATCCATATGAATCTTATCTTCCAATTCTTCCTCAGTAACATAGATCGTGTTCAGCCGTTCACCTCTGCCCGCCAGACGGGTCTTGAAGTAAATGGATTTGCCGTAATTGGTCTCAACGTACCGTTCCAGTTCACCGATGACCGTTGGACGTTTGCCCATATCATAGTTCATGGGATCCATAAACACTATGGTAAGGCATCCTTCGCCTCCGGGTTCCACCACGGTATCCCTGAGATAGGACTTTGCTCCTCCGCCCATGCTGCGGACAATTCTGGCCCATTCATTGCGGACCAGCTTCAGATCCTCCAGCTGTGCCTTTGGAAGACTTACCCGCTCTGCCGGTATTTCCGGCTCTGCGGAAGCTGCCGCAGGACGGGCCGCCTGTCCGGCAGTTCCCGCAGCAGCGTATGCCGGAGCTGCTGCCTGTATGGTCATTCGTCCTGCCTCCAGGTCCTCCATCAGCATCTCCAGATCGCCCAGGCGCTGAAGGATGGAATCCAGATTAGGTTCCATGGCCGGACGGGTAAGTTTTATCAGCGCAACCTCTACCAGAACCCGCTTCTGCGTGGCATAGCGCAGTTGGTTGGACAACTCTGAAAATACCCGGATATAACGCATCAGGGTTGGTCCATCCGCCTTTTCCCCGTCTGCCTTCAGCTGTTTTAAATTCTCCTCCGACATGTCCAGCAGACCTTCTGCATCATCTGCGCTTTGGATGAGAAGGAGATTTCTCATATACCATATAAAATCAGTTACAAACTGTCCCAATTCCCGCCCCTGAATCACGATTTCCTCCAGGGCACAGATGCAGTCTTTTGTCCTTCCATCCACAACGGCTCCAAACATCTGGCTGAACACGCCGGCATCCACTGCCCCCAGAACTTCCAGAGCGTTGTCATAGGTCAGCACCTTGCCGTAATGAAACGCCACACACTGGTCCAGAAGACTCAGGCCGTCACGCAGGGATCCATCCGCCGCCTTGGCAATATACATCAAGGCCTTGTCTTCCACCTCAATCTGTTCTGCCTGGGTCAGTTCCCTCAGCCGGTCCGCTATGGTATCCAGGGAAATGCGTTTAAAATCATAACGCTGGCACCGTGAAAGGATCGTGATGGGGATCTTGTGCACCTCGGTTGTGGCCAGTATAAATATTACATAGGAGGGCGGTTCCTCCAATGTCTTAAGCAACGCGTTGAAGGCACCGATCGACAGCATGTGCACCTCATCAATGATATAGACCCTGTACCGTCCCTCGGTGGGAGGATACTGAACCTGGTCCCGGATATCACGGATGTTCTCCACACCATTGTTGGAGGCAGCGTCAATCTCCACCACATTCATGGATGAACCTGTCTGAATGGCCTTACATGTGGGACATTCATTACATGGACTTCCATCCACCGGGTGTTCACAGTTTACGGCTCTTGCAAATATCTTGGCAATACTGGTCTTGCCCGTACCTCTTGTCCCGCAGAACAGGTAGGCGTGGCCGATGCGCTCCGACGTTATTTGGTTTTTCAGGGTCTGCACAATGGGGTCCTGTCCCTTTACATCTTCAAACGAAACAGGACGCCACTTGCGGTATAACGCCGTATATGACATTTTAGTTACTCCTTGTTATTTATATCATTCATCACCAAAGCTGATTCCCACCATCTTGGCTTCCCGGATCATGGAACATTCCGGATCCACTGTCTTTAACTTTCCGGCTACCTCGGACAGCGGTACTTTGGTTATCTCATTGTTTTTAACAGCTACCATGTAGCCGTATTCTTTATCTGCAATCAGCCTGGCCGCAGCGGCTCCCAGCCTTGTGGCCAGAACGCGGTCATAAGAGCAGGGCTCTCCGCCCCTCTGCATGTGTCCCGGTACCGTCACCCTCACCTCGCTGCCTGTAACTTCCTGGATCCTGGCACCGATCTCATATGCCACTGACGGATATACCATGCCGCTTTTTTTCTTTTCCTTTAATTCCTTCTTGGTCATGACCGAGTCTTCCTTGGAAATGGCTCCCTCAGCCACTGCAAGGATGGAGAAACGCTTGCCTGCTTTGGAGCGCTTCATCAGAGCATCACACACCGTATTGATATCGTATGGAATCTCCGGCAATAAAATGATGTCTGCGCCGCCTGCAAGTCCTGCATACAATGTGAGCCATCCCACTTTATGCCCCATAACCTCCACAATAAACACACGTCCATGGGACGCGGCAGTGGTGTGTATACAGTCGATTGCATTGGTCGCAACATCCACAGCGCTCTGGAATCCAAAGGTCATATCCGTTCCCCAGAGGTCATTGTCAATGGTTTTAGGCAGGGATACCACATTAAGGCCTTCCTGGCTCAGCAGGTTGGCTGTCTTCTGGCTTCCATTGCCGCCAAGTACCACCAGGCAATCCAGTTTCAGCTTTTTATAGGTATGTTTCATGGATTCCACTTTATCCAAACCATTTTCATCGGGAATGCGCATTTGCTTGAACGGCTGACGTGAGGTTCCAAGAATCGTTCCACCCTGGGTCAAAATACCTGAAAAGTCTGAAGATTTCATAATTTGATAGTCTGCATACATCAGTCCCTTGTATCCGTCTTCAAATCCAATGATCTCCACATCATCAAATAAGTTGTATAAGGATTTTGCTACGCCTCTCATGGTAGCATTCAGTGCTTGGCAATCTCCCCCGCTGGTCAGCATTCCTATTCTTCTCATACTGCACTTCCTCCATATCAGACTTTTTCCTACTTGTCAATGGTTCTATTATACCCATTTTGTAATTATAACGCAAAGGGTATCTATGGGCAAGTATAAATATTCCTACGATTTTCTTGAGTTTATTTCATAAATGATCTTATTTTTTTTAAAATAAATGGGATATAAATCTGCCGGCAACAATTGTCATCTCCAGATTTATATCCCATTTTTAAATTCCACGCACCTTGCTTTGTGCAATCGCCACGGACGTTACTCATGCAGTTAACTCGGTCCAGGCTGCCTCACGGCACACGGGAGGTTCCGCTTAGTGCTGCTGCATTCCTGCCCTGACACGGTTCACAGATTCCCGTTGCGTAAGACCCAAACGTCAACGCCACTTACACAAGGCAGCTCCGCAACGGGTTGCCCGAGGCAAGGTATCACCCCTGCTGGAGCGGATTGCAGGTACAGGGCACCGCTATCTCCCCGGCTGCGTGGAAACTTTATGACTTGGTTGGGTGTTACACGCTGATTCTACACACTGCGTGTAACCGCTTGTTAAGTATAACTTGCGGGCGTGGTTTTGTCAAGGGGCGCTTGTTTGCCCGCCCTTGCATGCTTTTACTGTTCGCAGGAATGGCGGGAATATGATGTTGCAATGTAAACCAGATCATCTCTCCGGTCTGAAACCACTTCTTTACAGGAACCGCAGGCTGTATTCCGTATCTCCTCGCAAACTCCCGTACCCTGTCATGAAACACCAGCTGCAAATATGACAATATCCTCCACATTGTAAACTGTCCACACCATTTCTACTGCAGCATTTCCCAGCCCTATGATTTCTATTTTTAGCTTATTGCTCCTCAAATATAAATATGCATTTTTAATTTTCAATAATTCTATTTCCTAAGTTTCCTAAAAAAATCCTTCAAGAGCCTGGAACATTCTTCTTCCAAAATCCCAATCTCCGTGTCTACCTGGTGGTTAAACCCAGTCTCGTGGAGCATGTCAAGGACAGAACCCGCGCACCCGGCCTTGGGATTCATACAGCCTATTACTACCCTTGGGATACGGGCCTGCACAATTGCGCCGGCACACATGGGACAGGGCTCAAGGGTAACATACATGGTACAGTCCTCAAGGCGCCAGTCACCCATCTGTTTACATGCCTTTCTAATGGAGGTTATCTCGGCATGGGACAAGACACTTTTGTCCGCATTACGCCGGTTATATCCTCTGGCTATAATCTTTCCCTCGCGGACTATGACGCATCCGATCGGCACATCCCCCAAATTTCCTGCCCTGTGCGCCTGCCTTATGGCCTCTTTCATAAACTTTTCATCCGCCTCACGCCTCTGTCTGTTCCCTTCCTCCTCAGCCATGGATGCAAGACGTTTTTGCTCCATCCTCTTTTCCCATTTTCTTCGCCTAGTCTCCTCCCCCTTCTGCTTCTGGGTCAGGGCATCCGATCCGGGATCCATGGGGCAGTCCGGCATTGTATTCCGGCATACTTCCGTCTGCGTATTTTTCTGTATGGCCATTTCCATGTCCTTCTGTGTATCTCTTTGTATATCCTGTGCGGTTTCCCGGATAATAACTGCGGCTCCCTCAGGCCTACTTCCTGGAGTTCTGGTCTTCATATAATTGCTTCCTCTTTTTTTTACACTCTGGTTGTGCTATACTTTTCTCATTATATATAATAAATCAAAAATTGAAAAGGCACAGGTTGAATGAATCATGAAAATAAGCGGACTGCAAAAAACCACATTGCTGGATTTTCCCGGACATGTGGCTTGTACCATATTTACAGGGGGATGTAATTTCCGCTGCCCCTTCTGCCATAACAGCGACTTGCTGGATAACGGGGCGGATGACGATTATACAGAGGAAGAGGTTTTTGAATTTTTACATAAACGCAAGGGGGTATTGGAAGGTGTCTGTATCACCGGCGGGGAGCCTACCCTGCAGCCGGACCTGGAAGATTTTATCAGAAAAGTCCGCGAATTGGGTCTGGCCGTGAAGCTGGACACCAACGGATATAAACCGGAACTGCTGAAAGATTTATGCCAAAAGGGTCTTTTAGATTATGTTGCCATGGATATCAAGGCTTCCCGGGACCATTACGGGGAGGTCGCAGGTGCGCCCGGACTTAATATGGAATTAGTTGACGAGAGTATCGCTTTTCTTCTGTCCGGCAATACTCCATACGAGTTCAGGACAACCGTGGTCCGCGGCCTTCACACAGCGGAAGATTTCCGCAAGATCGGGCCGTGGATCAAAGGGTGTCCCGGGTACTACCTGCAGTGCTTTACTGAATCCGGCCAGGTTCTTGTTCCTGGCATATATTCTGACTTTACAAAAGAAGAAATGCTTGGCTTTGCGGATTTGGTCCGTCCCTATGTGGGCCAGGTATCCCTGCGCGGGATTGACTATTAGCGCGTGTTTGAACATTGCTTTCTGACATCTGTGCGTCACTCTTTGCGTGAGACTCAGCTCCATTGGGGAAGGCGCAGCGGACTATGCCGGCTGAAGCGGGGCCAAATGGAGCGGGACCAAATCCGTGCAACATGGAGCGCGGCTTTATCCTAATGATACCTCTGTCGGATTCCTTAGGGCAGATGGCGGGAATGAATTTTCAAACACACATTAGTCCTGATTCTGCATTCTCACATCCGTATACCAGTAGCCAAAGCGGCCGTCCTGTGACGGCTGTTTTTTTGACAGCACGAAGTGGGGGAACCCAAACATGGATGCCATATATTTTTCATTGCTGTAATAATGGCCGGGCACGCCCAGGATATACCGTGTACGGCCCTGGGATTCATCTCCAATGCGGGCCAGTATCAGGTAACGGTAATTGTAATAACCGTGGAGCAGGAAGCTGTTATTGCCATAATTCCAGTTTTCCCTGGGCAAAAGCCCGATATCCTGGGGCTTGATGGTGAGGATTTCGCATCCATTCATACTGTCAAATGCCTGTATTTTAGGATACCGCTTGCGGAAATCTTCCCATAGCTGGCGCGGTCCAAGGTTCTCCTGCTCTTCCTGTTCCAGACGCTCCAGTTCCTGTGGATTTCCTAACAGCATTTCCTCCCTGGCGGAGTCGATCACAAGTGGCTTTTCCTCCGTCACATCCCCCTCTGATGAGACGGGATCTGTCTTTGGAGCTGGTCTGGGACGGGTAAACGCTCTGTTGTGGGCAGCCGGACGGGATCTCATGTCCGTCTGGGCCTGGGCAGATGGCTGAGTCTGGGCAGGCTGCCGGGTCTGATCAGCTGGCTGAGCCTGCGAAGACGGACGGGTCTGGTCAGGCTGCCGGGTCTGATCAGTTGGCTGAGCCTGTAAAGACGGACGGGTCTGGTCAGACTGCTGGGTCTGATCAGTCGGCTGCGCGGTCGGCTGTGCCTGGACAGATGTGTCTGTACGCATACCCATTCCAGGGAATCCGCCTCTCTGATACCTTGGATTATTCCTGTAGGGCATAGGCCTTCTGGGCTGCGGGTTTGCTGCCGCCGGGATATCTGTCCCGGGTACAGTATCCAGACCGGAGGGCATATTGATATGATCCGGCATATTTGTGCCGGCTGGTGTATTTGCGCCGGCCGGTATGTCGGTTCCATTGGGCATATTGGCACGGGGATAACGGTTCAATCCATTCCGCATCTCTCTTTGCTGCCGCATGATGGCATCTGGTAAGACAACAGGATGGGGACGGTTTCCCATAAAAGGCGAATTTGAATCAGGGCCAAACTGGCGGACCGGCTGTCTCCCCATATCCGGCATCGTCTTCCCATCAGGATACTCCTCTGATTCTGCGCATTCCCCATTGTCTGTATCTGCACGCAATGCCTCTGTGGAATGCAGCATGGCCTGGGAATTATTTGTACGGTTCATCTGGTTTTCATACTCTGACCGCGGATGATCTTCCTGTTGGGAACCACACCGGCATGGGGCGGATTCTTCCGGCTGCATCTCGTATTCAGATGTCTGTTCTGACCCGGGCTGCATTTCATATTCCGGCTGCATTTCCGGCTCCGGCCCCATCCTATATCCAGGTTGCGCCTCTGCCGCCGGCTGTTCCCCGTACTCACACGGCATTTCTGGCCCCGGCTGCATCCCATATTCCGGCTGCATCTCCCCTTCCGGCTGCATACCGTAGTCGGACGTCATCTGATTCCCATTCCATTCTCCGTCCTGAGGGCAGGCTGGTCCACCGGCCTCCGGCTGCATTTCCTCCGGCTGCATGTTTTCAGCCTGCCATGAATCTCCAGACTGATATTCTGCGTCCATCTGCCCTGAACCCTCTGGCTGATATTCTATCTCCGTGTGCTCTGAATCCCCGGACACATATTCCATATCCGGCCGCCCATTCATTTCACCGGCTAAGGTTGCATCTGTGCCTGTTCCTGTTCCTGCGGATGCTTCTGCGCTTGGCTGGGCACTGTTTTCCAAACAAGCATCCAGCTCCGGCTGAGCCTCATTTTCCCGGGTTTTGCTCTCAGACGCTGCTTCTCCCCAGACAGGCAGGGTTCCCCTATCAGAAACCGGTTCCCCATCAGGCAGTCTTGTTCCGTTAGAAGCATTTTCTCCCTGAACCTTTACGGTTTCCTGGTCCATGTCCTGAAGGGGGACAGTATTTGGCAGAGCCGGTTCGCCTGAGGATGACAGTACCTTGTCATTGATCTCCTTTTCCAGCTCCTCCACTTTTTTATGTATCTGCGTCTCAGAATTCCCCAGTTTTCCTGATGTTACATCAGCCAGCTCCACCTCAGCGGCATGGGCTACGGCATCCTCCCATATGGTAGTGTACGCCCGCCACGAGTCATTCTTTTCGTGGATGGTCAGCCCGTAGCACTGGTCCAGGCTGCATCCCGAATCCGCGGCATTTTCCACTGAGACCACGGCACGGAATTCCCCTGAACCGCCCCTGATAAAAATACTTCCCAGCGGGATCTCCCTGCCTGAAGCCAGCAGATATACACTCAGGTCACTGCTTCCCACGTAGACCTTTTTTACATTTACGCTGAGCTTGCACTGTCCGTTCCGTGACTCAAGTTTGGCAAATCCTATATTTTTGCCTTTGACATCGCCTTCGTAGGCATAGATATAAGATATCAATCTTCGATAATTGGTCATATTTTCACTCCTCGCACCCATAGTCTGCAGCTGCCCTGAACACGGCCTATCTGCTTTTATAAATATTTTATGCAATTACCCCTTGAAAGTATGTTAGGAAAATGTTATCCTATGTTTAAAGTTTTATAAAAATTTTTTTCAGAATAGATGGTTCGGCTGTAACGACACATCTGCAACTACTATTAGTGTATGGAAAGGTGGCAATTATTATGAGAATCTACAAAGCAAAGGATTACAATGATTTAAGCCGCAAGGCTGCCAACATTATCTCCGCCCAGGTTATCTTAAAGCCTGACTGCGTGCTGGGACTGGCAACCGGTTCTACCCCTATCGGCACCTATAAGCAGCTGATTGAGTGGTATAACAGAGGCGATCTGGATTTCTCCGAGACAAAGAGCGTGAACCTGGATGAGTACAGGGGTCTGACAAAGGATAATGACCAGAGCTATTACTATTTCATGTACAACAACCTTTTCAAGCACATCAACATCAATATGGACAACACCAATGTTCCGGACGGAACTGAGCCGGACAGCGAGAAGGAATGTGCCCGCTATGAGAAAGTGATCGAAGCTTACGGTGGTATTGATCTGCAGCTGCTGGGCCTGGGGCATAACGGCCATATCGGATTTAATGAACCGGCCGGGGATTTTGCAAAGACCACCCACTGCGTGGATCTGACCGAGAGCACCATCGAGGCCAACAAGCGTTTCTTTGCATCTGTGGATGATGTTCCCAAGCAGGCATACACCATGGGCATTGGAACCATTATGAAGGCAAAGAAGATCCTTCTTGTGGTAAGCGGCGCTGATAAGGCTCAGATCCTTCATGATGTTCTCTGCGGACCGGTTACACCTGATGTTCCGGCTTCTGTCCTTCAGTTACATAATGATGTAATTGTTGTTGCGGATGAGGCTGCCATGGCCAAATTATAAGCATAAAATAAAGGGCTGTCCTTTCTTACAAGGGCTGTCCTTTTTTGTACTTTATCTTGAGATACGGTTCTGATGACGCATCAGGATCAAGGGGTAAGAATCTTTCTCATATGCTTTAGTCTTTTGGAGGCATGGACCATTCCGTCTCCATGGCGGTCCCCTTAATCCCATATGTTTTAACATAATATTTAATCTCAGCCAAAGCTCCGTCAACATCTGGGGGTCTGCTGCGGGAAATGGCAGGAACCGGATGGTTTAAATTTCACCAAAGCTTTTTTTTAAATAATAAGACCGCTCCACGGCACCCTCTGCCATGAAGCGGTCTCATACACCACTTTTATCTATTCAACTGAATCATAATCCGTGCGATAGCTCAGGAAGTCGTTGTCCCCCTGCTTAATGCTGCTGCCCTGGTAATTTCCGCCGTTTACCTTAAGCTTCAGCTTTCCCAGTTCAAAGTTCTCAGTAAAGGTATTGCCGATCTCGGTGAGGAACATCTCATCCGATACGCCCTCGGCGCTCTCCGCCTGATTTAGGTCCAGGGTTCCCACTGAATCCTCTTCTTTGCCCTGGATATCAAAGCTCAGAACCTTGGTACCCTGTGTGAGTACGCCGTATTCTATCAGCTTGTCTACCAAAAGCTGGGCATCCAGCCCCTCTGTGTCAAGGGAATCCATATCCTGTACCAGGCTGTCAGAGTCCCCTCCATGGTATATGGAAACAACTGCTACCGGCATCACATTGGGATCCGGCACCTTATCGCTTGCCCCGCCGGTGGACTGGGGAACGATCTCCTGAGTATCCTTTGCCGCCTGTGTGGTCTGTTTCTTCTGTTTTTCAGTAGTAGGCGTGCAGGCTGCCAGGGATACTGCCATCATCACTGCCATTGCACCTATTAACCATCTTTTCATAAATGTAATTGCCTCCTTTAGTCCTTTTCAAAGCTTCTAAACCAGGAGTTCAGCTTTGTCAGCGCCTTTACAAGGGCTTCCAGTTCTTCTTCCGTCAGTTCTTTCACAACTCCATCTATCATCTGTTCATGAAACTTCTTGTGATGATAGTATGCCTTAACTCCTTTTTCTGATAGGGAAATATATACGACCCTCCGGTCTTCACTACTGCGCTGTCTGACCACATAGCCCTTTTTTACCAAACTGTTCATGGATATGGTCAGTGTGCCCACTGTCACAGATAATACTCTGGCAATGCTGGACATGTTTTTAGGCGCGTCAATGCCAATAGCCTCTATCACATGCATATCGTTATTGGTAATATCCTCAAATTCCGAGGTGATAATTGCCTTCTGCTCTATATCATTGACATCGCGGAACAGGCTCACCAAAACTTCATTCAGCGTCTCGTAAGTTCCCACGTTTCTCCCTTTCACTTTCTGCTTCAAAAGCTTCTTACTGATTGTACAGTATTTTAAGTGTTAAAACAACCCCCTAAATCCTTATAAAATTCTTAACAGGTTGTGATTTTTCTGTGTCCTTTGTAATTCAAATACGATTAAATTATGATCTAAATACAAGACGGGCAAATGTTTCTCCCCTCTCCTCAAAATTCTTGAATATCCCATAGCTGGCGGCGGCCGGCGAAAGCACACAGCTACAGCCCGGCCTTGTTATCTCCCTGGCCCGTCTGACTCCGTCCTCCAGATGCTCAGCCAGGATCAGCCTGGACCTGTTTTCAAAATCAGGGTAATATCTGTATATCTCCTGGTAGATCCTCTTGCCGGTCGCCTCCATCAGGATAATATGCCTCACCTGACACTGGGACAGGTACTCGATCAGCTCCCGGTAATCAATCCCCCGGTCCATTCCTCCGATCAATACCGTATCCGTATCCTTCAGGGTCTTTAACGCCTGGATCGTGGTATCACAGATGGTGGAAATGGAATCGTCATAATATTTGACCCCATCCCGCTCTCCCAAATACTGAAGCCTGTGGGGCAGCGGCTCATAGGTTTTAAGGCCCTGGGTAAACAGTTCCTCATCCATGCCCAGGATCCGGCACACGGCATAGACCACCCCGATATCAAAATAGTTGTGCTGTCCCAGAAGCTTGATCTGGTCCACGGGTATCCTGTAAGACTGGGCATCGTACCTGATCCAGGTCTCGCCTTTTTCTTCAGAAACACATAGCTGGGCATCCGGTGCATCCACCCCGGCCCTAATCAGCCTGGAGGGACAGGTTCCTTCCTGCGGAAGGCACTGTACATTACAGATCAGCATATCCGATCCTGTCTGGTTCTTAAAAATGCGGTGTTTGCTCTCCACGTATTTTTCCATGGTGCCGTAGTGGTCCAGGTGCTCCTCGTGGATATTTACCAGAATCCCAATATGCGGGGACACGGTCATATACTCCAGCTGATGGCAGGACAGTTCAAACACGATCCTGGTATCCTTTGTCACTTCCTCCATGTGGTCCAGGGCAGGTATGCCTATATTGCCCAGGATCATGGTATCCATGCCTGCATTTTTTAATATGTGATACAGCAGTGTGGTAACCGTACTCTTTCCTTTGGTGCCTGTAATTCCTATGATCTGGTCACGGAAAAGCTGGAAAAACACCTCTGTCTGGGAGAGGATCCTGCACTTGTATTCCTCCGCCGGCTTTTCCAGCACAATACCCGGGCTTTTAAACACCACATCATAGTTATCCAGGCATTTCTGGTAATCCGGTCCTGTTATCCACAATCCATCCTCATCCGGCCTGGATGCAGGGGATGACACATCCGCAATATCCAGCTTCTCATAGCCCCGGACCTGTCTGAGAACGTGGTACGTGGACTGTCCTTCCCTTCCAAATCCCAGAAGCAGTACGCGCTTCCCCTGAATCCATGGTTTTATCTTCTCTATCATGTCCATTCTCCTTACGCGGTTACAGGTCCTGATACGCATTGTTCCTTTACCAGGCTGAGCCAGGGTTCAGGCACCAGGTTTTCCCCGTCATAATAGGAGGAATACTGGTCTCCCTCCTCCTTATACCGGTCATACAGGCCGGTCCCTTTATAATAGGAAAGGAGCAGCGGAAGGTCTTCCCCGTCCCTTTCCATCCTGTCAATGGTCATCACAATGGCCGTATTGATCTCCGCCCGGCTGCCCACACACTCAAAGGGCTTCTCCTCCTGAATGCCAACCAGCTGCTCCAGGGTGGTCTTCATGGATCCATCCTCCAACATATCTTTTCCAAATATCTCCCTTACCTCCTGAGAGGATAGGAAGGGTGAAAGGATCAGATATACGAACAGGCACTTGGGGCAGCGGCCACACCAGCTGTCCGTCCTGCTTCCCGCATTGCAGCTCCTGAATATACCATGATACTGCTTCTGCCCTGCAAAATACCTTGCGATCTGGAATTCGCTTAACGGGCGCAGCATACTGAAATAATAGGCGCTGCCCGGCAGATACCTCATCTCATATCTGTGGAAATCCTCTTCAAACTTAAAACTTTTGGAGTACTGGTGGTTTACCGTGCTCCCCTGGACCGTACTCTCATTGGCACTGGATTCATTGGAAAGCGCCACCCAGTCCAGGCCGTACATCCTGGCTGCCAGAATGCTGGAAAATGCCACCAGCGCGGAGAAAGGCGTATGGCCATTGAGATATCCCTGCCTGTTAAGCTCCAGCATACCGGGATCCAGGGTGCGC
This sequence comes from Enterocloster citroniae, assembly GCF_040545455.1. NCBI lineage: Bacteria > Bacillati > Bacillota > Clostridia > Lachnospirales > Lachnospiraceae > Enterocloster > Enterocloster citroniae. Next base: position 18,239 of record NZ_JBEPLZ010000015.1, read on the forward strand.
CTGACACTGATGATGCGATCCTCCTCAAGTCCGGCCGACCGGGTGGTGTGGATGGTGGCTCCTCTGGGATTGATAATGTACCCATAAAGAGGTTCTCCCGCACTGCGCAGAAGTTCCAGGGTCACAGCCGAATCCTTCCCGCCTCCGATGGGAACCAGCACCCCCTTCCTCCGGTGGGACCGGGCCTGTTCCCGAAAATCCCGGGGCAATTCCCCATGAACCTGCGCTGACTTCAGCGATGTCTCTTCCTGCACATTGGATACAATATCCATAAAGGTGTCAGGATCCGCTTCTGTGATCTGATTTACATAAAAGAACTCGCCCAGTCCGTTATAATAAAGGTCCTTCCACCAACTTACCTGATCCTGGTTTAATACACCTGCCTCCACCATCACCTGAGGCGGGCAGGCAATCTTCCAATAACTGATAAGCTCTACCATACCCAGTGAAAACACCATATCCCGTATAAGCCCGTCCTGCGCCCATACAGCAGTATCCCCATTCCTTTTGGGAAATCTCCAGGTGGGTGCAAAGGAGGACAGCCCCTCGATCTCAAACCTGTATGTGATCCTTAACTCACAGCTATCTTCCTCTATATCATATCCTTTGTAAATAAACCGCGGATACTGCCCGCGCAGTCTCTGATACTGTTCCATCTATGGTCCCTTTCCTGAACAACACAAACCCGCTGTACATAATCCCCCTGGCTCTTACCATGCCTATACAGGGCGCATATACAGCGGATTCCCTCTTTTCTATGGCTATTATAGTCAATAACCCTTGATTTTGCAATGTTTTTTTAGCCGGAGACGGCTCCTGCCAGGACCACGCTCACCGCTACCCCGGCCGCGGTGGCTATGAGGCCGCCTGCCAGCGTATATCTGGTCTTTCTGATCCCCACGGAACCGAAATACACACTCATGCAATAGAGGACGGTCTCCGTACTGCTCATAAGAATGGAAGCAATCAGGCCAATACTGGAATCCGTACCGAATTCCTTAAAAATATCCAGGACCAATCCTGTTGCCGCGGAGTTGGAAACCAGGCGCACCAGTATGACAGGTACGATCTGCGGAGGAAGATGGATCAGGGCCGCAGGGGCCATAAGCATTTTCCCAAGGAAATCCAGAAAACCGGATGCCCTCAGCACACCTACGGAAACCATAAGCCCCACCAGGGTGGGCAGTATGCCCGCCACTGTCTTCATGCCGTCTTTTGCACCGTCTATGAAATCGTCCAGCACCGGACGCCCTGACAGCAGTCCGAACCCCACAATATAAAATATCATCAGCGGCACCATGGCCTCGGACAGGAAAATAATGAACCTCATACAGGTATCTCCGGTTCGCTTCTTTAATATAATGGTATTCCCTGCCGGAAGGTTTCATGACCGTTTCATGACCTGCTATTTTTACAAAAGGGGAATCCAGGCCGGCTCCCAGGATGCCGGGGAGAGGTCCGCGCTGCACACTGCCATCCGGCTGTTTTCCAGGGCAAACTCCTTAAAATAATAATGCCTGTCATCCACGGTCTGGTCCACCTCTATCTCCCTGCCGTCCAGGCGGATCTCAAAGGCATTTAAGGGCAGCCTCATCCCCAGCCCGGTTACCTTCATAAAGCTTTCCTTTAGGACCCATAAGCGGAAAAATGCCTCCCGCCGGGACTCCTCATCCTCTATCTTCTCCAGATAGCGGTACTCCCCTTCATGAAAAAAGCGCCGCGCCGTCTTCTCCTTCATGACTCCCACGGTCTCCACATCGATCCCCACCGGACCCACACCGCAGACCCCGGCCGCAAAGTCCCCTGAATGGGTCAGGTTAAAATGGATATCCGGCCGGCCGGTCACGGATGCCTTTCCATTGTCCCCATATTCCAGCTGTGTTTTCACCGGATCAAGGCCGTACTGCTTTAAGATGGCCCCCAGCACAATGCCTGCGCCCAGGGAGCGCAGCCGGTCGCCCTCCATCTTATGGCTGACGATTTTATTCCGGCGCTCCTTTGACATCTGATCAAACCAGGTCTGGTATATGGATCCGTCTCTCAGTCCATTGATGTTAACTATAAATATATGTTCCATTTTATCGTCACTCCACAAACAGGGGCGTGGAATAATACCTGTCACCGCTGTCCGGAAGCAGGGCCACAATGGTCTTTCCCTCATTCTCCGGCCGCTTGGCGGCCTGGATGGCAGCATATAAGACAGCGCCTGAGGATATGCCTGTGAGCAGCCCCTCTGTGCGCGCCAGCATCTTGGATGTTGCAAAGGGCACATCATTGTCAACTGTAATAATCTCATCATAAATGCCGGTGTCCAGGACCTCAGGCACAAATCCGGCGCCAATGCCTTGGATCTTGTGAGGGCCGGCCGCCTTTCCTGAAAGTACTGCTGAAGCAGCCGGCTCCACTGCAATCACTTTCAGATCCGGATTCTTTCGTTTCAGATAAGTTCCTGTTCCGGTGATGGTGCCGCCTGTGCCCACACTGGCCACAAACAGGTCCACCTTCCCCTGGGTATCTCTCCAGATCTCAGGTCCGGTTGTCTCCATATGGGCCTTGGGATTCACGGGATTCACAAACTGTCCGGGGATAAAGCTGCCCGGAATCTCCTTTGCCAGCTCCTCCGCTTTCTCAATCGCTCCTGTCATACCCAGTTCTCCGGGAGTCAGCACGATCTCCGCCCCGTAGGCTTTCAGGATATTGCGGCGCTCAATGCTCATGGTATCGGGCATAGTCAGTATCATCCTGTACCCCTTTGCCGCTGCAATGGATGCAAGACCGATCCCCGTATTACCGGACGTGGGCTCAATGATCACGGAACCAGGCTTTAAGATTCCCCTCTGCTCCGCATCCTCGATCATGGCCTTTCCCACCCGGTCCTTGACACTGCCCGCCGGGTTCAGATATTCCAGCTTTACAAGCAGGGTTGCCTTCAGCTTTTCCTGCTGTTCAATGTTTACAACCTCCACCAACGGGGTATTGCCTACCAGTTCCATGACACCTTTGTAGATCTTGGACATACATTCCCACCATCCCCTTCGGAGCATTTTTATTACGCTCAGATATATAAGGGCCTTTCTTTTATATTCATACTTAAACGCTAGGTTTAGTAGGATTATATGACCGGACCCTGGTTTTGTCAAGTATTATTCTGGAAGGGCGCCGCAAAATAACCTGACGCACCATGGCTTATAACCTATTGCACCATGGCTCCATTCCCGTCAAAGGTATAAGATACACCGTCAATATCCATGGTGGTGTCATGGATCATACAGCCGTTGGGGTCCAGATAATACCACAGACCGTCCACCTGCACCCACCCTGTCTGTTTTCTGTAATCCTTCATATAATACCACCTGCCGTCCACATGCTTCCATCCGTCAGCCGGTATCATGGCATTGTAGTCGGCAAAAGCCAGCTCTATGGTCACATTTCCGTTGATCCCGTCCACGGACCCCGTATCCGTACACTGCCATATGGTTCGGTTGGGATAGCTGTTAACGGTTCCGTACCTGGCATACCAGATATCATAGGGGATTTGGCTGGTGTCCATGTTTTTTGTCAGCCACTCATTGTTGGCATAGACCACCGGGTGGTAACCTGCGTCCGCAATCGTTTTACAGAACGCATTTACATTGTCCGTGATCTGCTGTCTTGACAGATTATTGTCCAGAAGATGCTGTGATTCCACGTCATAGGCAATAGGATAGGAGATAGGAAAATCCTTTATCACCTTGAGGACAAAATTTGCCTCATCCTCGGCAGTCTGCACATCCAGCGCCTGTGTATAGAAAAACACCCCTGCCTTGACCCCATTGGCCGCTGCCTCCGTCACATTCCTGTCGAAATACGGGTCCTTATCCTTATAATACCCCACGCGGATCATTGCAAAGGAAACTCCGTCCGCAGCCACCTTCTCCCAGTCGATCCCATCTTCCCCATTGGCCCTGTTCTGATACTTTGTCACCGTGATCCCTTTTGCCAGGGCGCCTGCCACGGGCGCTCCGGACGCATCCACGTACTGCCCGTTCTCCAGGCTCCATGCCTGTGCTGCCATGACATTTAAGGGCAGACCCGCTGCCAGTATGCCTGCCAGTACAACTGCCGCTTTGGCAGCTGTCATCCTGCTCCATCTTTTCATCTTTCCACCTCTTTCAGAATAACCAGACCGTAACCACATCCCCCTCTGAGAGAGGGCCGCTGCACCCCGGGACATCAATCATACAGTTGCACCCCGACAGGCTGCCGATCCCGCCGGACGAATGCCCCTTTTCAGGTATTGATACGTATCCGCCTTCTATTCTAGCACGTATGAACCTTCGTGTATTTGAGGATTTCTTAAAGTTTCCTTTCATCTTGGCCCGTACCTTTACGGCCCTCCACCGTATATCCCCCGAAAGGCGCGCAAGAGCAGGAAGGGCCAGAAGTTCAAAGGTTGCCAGACTGGCAAAGGGATTTCCCGATAATGCCAGAAGCACGCTGTCCCCTCTCACCGCTCCCAGCACAGGGCTGCCGGGCTTTGCATCAATCCCCTGAAAAAGCAGGCGGGTACAGACCATCTCTGCCACGCCGGGCATAAAATCCTTTTCCCCCACCGACACCCCGCCTGTTGTGATGACCAGGGAGTATCGGGAGAGCAGCTGGTCCACCCGGTCTGCCAGGACCTGGGGATCATCCGCCGCCGCAGGATATATGTCGGCCCGGATCCCCAGTTCCATCAGACGGGCGGCCAGCATCATGCTGTTGGAATCATAGATCTTCCCCGGCCCCAGGGGAATTCCCGGCGCAGACAGCTCGTCCCCCGTGGACATCACCGCCACCCTGGGCTTTTCATATACCTCTACCCATTCCATTCCCTGTCCTGACATGACCCCGATGTGGGCAAAGGCTATCCTTGTCCCGGCCTCGATGAGGCAATCCCCAGCGGAAATATCCTCCCCTTCATAACAGAGGTTGCTTCCCCGGTCCACACATGCATAAAAACACACCTCCTCATCGCCCTGGTCCGTATCCTCCTGGCGGACGACACAGTCCGCTCCTTCCGGCACCGGGGCGCCTGTCATGATCCGGTCTGCCATACCGGCTGGCAGGGGCCGCACCCGGCCGCTTCCCGCCGGCAGGTACTGGCTCACGGGAAGCTTTACCGGACGCTCTCCGGACGCTCCCCGTATGTCGGAAGCCCTCAGGGCATAGCCGTCAAGAGGGCTTCTGGTAAAGGGCGGCTGGGGGATCCGGGCTTTCACCGGGACTGCCAGAACACGTCCCAGTCCCTGAAGCAGCGAAACCGTCTCCGTCCCCTTCGGATATGGCAGGGACTGCACAATAAGGGATATTGCCTCTTCCACAGGTGTTTCCCCTCTGACATACTGTTTCATCGCCTATCTCCTTTTCGGGCTGCTTTTATATGTGCCCACATTATAGCACACCTTGTTCCGGCTTTGCAAGGCAGCCCTCCGGGAAGGGAGGGGGCACGGGAGGAATAGGATGATACATTCAGTTGTCACGGACTGCGCTTTCTGTCCATCACCTTGCAGAATATCACTGCCACTACTGTGGATAAAAACGTGGCCACAAGCGCCGGCCCCACAATGGCGGTGGGATTCACGCTGCCGTACTGGCTTCTGTAGGCGATCATATTCATAGGGATCAGCTGCAGGGATGAAATGTTTATGATCAGGAATGTGCACATCTCGTTGCTGGCAGTCCCGCCCCCGTACTCTCCCCGATCTTCCTCCACCTTTTTCAGTTCCTCCATGGCCTTGATCCCGGCCGGAGTGGCTGCCCATCCTAATCCCAGTATGTTGGCGATCATGTTGACCGCGATCTGTTTCCTGGCCTCACCCTGGGGGGAAAGGCGGGGAAACAGGAAGGTGAGTAACGGGGACATCCTCCCGGCCAGCTGGTCAACAAGGCCGGAGCGGTGTCCGATCTCCAGAACTCCGGTCCAAAGGGACATGACCCCCAGCATAGTGATGCAAAGGGTCACCGCCTCCTTTGAGGACTGCAGGGCGCCTTCGGTCACTGCCGGAAGCTGGCCGTGGAACGCCCCCCAGAGGATACCGATGATCATCATACCTGCCCAAAGATAATTAAGCATTTTATAAAATACCTGCCTGACACATTTTATTACATTCTATTTCCATCTTTCTATCCATATTCTTCCTAAATTCCAGATCCCAGCCCTTATTCTGCGGTCATTATCCTAAATATCCAAAATCTGTATTTTTTGTAAGAAAGTTTACGTGATCTTACAGCAAATATTACGGTTCATTACGGTTACCTGACATCTATTGACCTTGGAGCGGCTCCATAGTATATTCTAGCCCATGTCAGATATGACGCAGGTGCAGCAGGGTTTTACGGCCAACGGCCAGGCCCTGCGCACCACCCCCTGAATGACCGAAAGGAGAAATGATGATGAGAAAATGTACAAAATGGTTTATTATACCCTGCGCAGCTTTAGGACTTACACTGGGAAGCGCTCTTGTATCCTTTGCAGCCACCGGATGGGCTGAGGAAAACGGAGAGTGGGTCTACTATCGCTCAGATGGAAGCAAGGCAACGGATGTATTTGCAAAATCAGGCAACAACTGGTTCTATCTGGATTCCGATGGCGTTATGGCCAAAAGCCAGCTGGTGGAAAAGGACGACAATTATTACTATGTGAATTCGGCCGGGGCCATGGTCTCCAGCCAGTGGCGCTCCATTGAAAATGAGGATGGGGGCGGGGATGAACCTGACTCCTACTGGTATTATTTCCAGTCCAACGGCAAAGCGGTGAAGAAATCAGGCAGCAGCGACAGTGTAAAATTTGTCACCCTGCCCAATGCCTCGGGACAGGGCAGGTACGCCTTTGACGACCAGGGCCGAATGCTCTTTGGATGGATCGATGAGAACGGAGAAATGCTCACGGATGAGGACGCATGGAAAAGCGGCCTGTACTACTGTTCTGACAACGGCGATGGCCGTATGGCCACGGGATGGAAGTACATCACGGCTGAAAACGATGAGGATACAGAGCGTGAAGGCGATGGATACTGGTTCTACTTTGCAACCAACGGAAAGAAGACAAGGGACACGGATTCCAAAAAGATCAACGGGCGCAAATATCGTTTTGATGAGAACGGCGCGGCCCACTTTGAATGGTACAATGATCCCGGAACCGCTTCCGGCTCCTCTGCCGTAAGCAAGTTCTACAACACAGAGGAACAGTGCTGGATGTCCACCGGATGGTTCAAGGCAATCCCTGATGAGGATGTTGACCCCGAGGGCTATGAGGAAGGCGAGATGCAGTGGTATTACGCGGATTCCAGCGGCGACCTGGTGACTGCCCAGATCAAAAAGATCAACGGCCAGTCCTATGGCTTTGACCAGTACGGAAAAATGCTCCACGGGCTTTACAGGATCGAGTTTGAGGAAAACGGAAAAACCATCCGGTCAGCGGAGGAAATAGAAAGCGTGGACCAGCTTCCGGACGAGGATGAGGAAGGCGTATACGTATACTACTTTGGTGACTCACCCAAGGAGGGCGCTGTAAAGACCGGCACTGCCACCATTGAGATTGACGGGGACAAATATTACTACAGCTTTTCAAAGGCAGGCAGCAAGAAGGGCGCAGGCGTTGACGGCGTTGACGGCGACTCCATCTTTATTAAGGGCAGAAGGATCGAGGCCGAGGAAGGCAGCAAATACCAGCCCGTGACCTATAAGGATGAGACTTACCTGGTGAGCACCGCAGGCAAGCTGATGAAGAACAAAAAGAACATCAAGGACTCCGATGACGTGTACTACAAAACCGACAGCAAGGGAAGGATCGTGGACTCCGGAGACGAAAAACTGGATTAAAAAAGTATTAAGAGTATATAAAGATAAGGAATTCCCTTGACTTACCCCGGGGTACATAAGGTATAATATGAAACAGGGCGGCTTCGGAGGCCATATGGCTTCCGAAACCGCCTGTCGTAGTACTACAGTAACTGATATTATTTTATAACCGTTCTGAACAGTTACATTATTTTTAAGAAAGGAAGTTTTATTATGAAGCAGCTGAAGAAGCTGGCTTGCCGTACTGTCCGCGATATCCGGGTAACATTTCCCCCAAGGACTGTGTTAGCCATTGTTCTCGGAACAGCCATTACCACCTTCGGAATCTACAATGTTCACCGACAGGCAGATATTACGGAGGGAGGTATCCTGGGATTGATCCTGTTGTTCAATTTCTGGCTGGGCATGTCATCTTCCATACTGTCCCCCCTATTGGATACCTTAAGCTACGCCCTGGGATTTAAGTACCTGGGAAAGGAATTCCTTAAGACATCCATTTTCGCAACCATTTGTATGGCCGGATTCTTCCGGCTGTGGGAACTATTTCCCCCTGTCCTTCCAAGCCTGGCTGAATATCCGCTGACCGCGGCCCTGGTGGGAGGATGTTTTATCGGAACAGGCTGCGGCCTTGTGGTCCGTCAGGGCGCCTCCTGTGCAGGTGATGATGCCTTGGCCCTGGTTATCTCCAAGATCACCGGCTGCCGCATATCAAGGGCTTATCTGCTTACGGATGTAACGGTACTGGTTTTTTCCTTATCCTATATTCCGGCAAAGCGCATTGTGTATTCCCTGATCACCGTAACTGTGTCCTCCTTTTTAATCGACTTTATCCAAAACTTCGGAGTGGAAAAGGATGATGGAAAAGACAAGAAAGAATACGGTACAGCAGTTTGATCATAAATAAAACCGCCGCCCCAGTCAGCGGATCCGGATCATATCCGGTCCCTGGCTGGGGCGGCGGTTTTTATACGCTGGGTCAGTCTCTTCAGGTCATCACATAATCATCTATATCTGGGACAGGATCCTTCTTGCCGGCATATACACCTCCAGGCAATAGACCGCCCCTTCTTCGGCAAAAAACGAGGTCATGTCATTGGCATACACCAGGCCTTCTGTCTCAATCCCGTGCTTATGACCCCACTGCACCATGCGCTGTATCATCTCAAAGCTGGGAAGGGGCGTGCCAGACTCCAGCACCGTGTACAAGCACAGTTTTTCCTCTGTCATGGGATATCTCCCGGCGTTAAACCCTTCACCCAGGTCCGGCTCCAGCCCTTTGTAGAGAAGAAGCCGGGTTCCCTGTACGGCCAGCCCTCTGCCCGTATAGGTAAGCATATTATAAAAATATGTCATGTCCAGACCTGCAACGGTGGAGGAGAGACGGAACCATTCCTTAAGCCCCTCCTGAAGGTTTTCACAGTTTCCCATAATATAGGCGGACGGAAACTTCCTCAGGGAATACCGGTTTAGGCATTCCTCGATACGTGTCATGTCCTTTTCCACCAATTTCAGCCTGGTGATGATCTGCTGGTGCATCCGAACATTGCGCTCCTCCTCGGCCATCCGCTCCCGCAAATGGCTTCTTCTGGATTCCATGGAGCGCCTGCCGCTCATAAGCCCCTCGATCTCTTCCAGGCTGGTATTCATCTTTCTCTGGTACAGGATATACATCAGCTTATATATGTCCTCTTCCGAGTAATATCTGTATCCGTTATCCTTTTTTCTGGCATTGATAACACCCTTCTTTTCATAGAAGCGCAGGGCATCTCTGCTAAGGCCCACCATCTGAGCCACGTCTCCGATCAGATATTCCGTCTTCTTTTTGACTTGCGCGCCTTCTATCATTTTTACTTCCATTATTACCACCCTTTGCGTCTTTCATATTCCCCCTACTAGATTAAAATATTCCAGTCCAATGGTCAATGGGTTGAAGGAAAGTGCAAGAGAACCGTAATAAAAATGACAGATTCATTTCCGCTGTTCAGCGGGTATTATTCAAGTGAATTGTGGATAATGTGGATAACTTGGGGATAACTTTGTGAATAGCTTGGGGATACTGCGTGGACAACCCTATGGTTCCCCTGCCTGGCCCTCCACCAGGTCTCTCATCACGTTTTCCACCGTATCAATGGTTTCCGCCCTGTAGGCATTGCTGCCGCAGAACAGCAGGGCATGTTCCGTGTCCCCCTCAGCTGCATTTACAAGGGCCATGGTGATACAGTATGGAATGGTCCTGATATCACAGTGCTCCAGACACTGGAAGCAGGATTTGATGGCCGGGCGGTCTCCGTCCTTGATCCGTCTCAGGAAGGGGTTCATAATCGCCCTTCCCGGCATTCCCACCGGGCTCTTGGTAATGACAATATCTTCCTTCTTTGCCTGGATATACGCCTGTTTGTAGGCATCTGAGGCATCACATTCCTCAGTGGTCACAAACCTGGTGCCCACCTGGACTCCTTCGGCGCCCAGCTCAAACTGGTGCATCACATCCTCATGGGTATAGATACCCCCTGCCGTCACCACAGGAATATGGCGGTTGTATTTGGCCTCATACTCCCTTACCACCTTGATCACTGCCTTTACTTCCTCATCATAGGCATCCCTGTCATAGGTGGCTGGTACATCGGCGGTGTCCGCCCCATATCCGGTAAGCTGGTCCAGGGAAAAGCCCAGATGACCGCCTGCCAGAGGTCCTTCCACCACCACCAGGTCCGGAGCCACATGGCATTTCCTGTCCCACATCTTACAGATGACCATGGCCGACTTGGCGGACGAGACAATGGGGGCCAGTTTGATGCGGCGCTCCGGCATAGGCCGGCCGCTTTGTTCCATCTCAGCATAAGCCGACTCCACGTGTTCCGGAAGGGATACCGGAAGTCCCGCTCCGGAGATAATGATATCAGCCCCTGCCTTCACAGCCTCCTTGACCCACATATCATAATGTTTGGTTGCAACCATGATATTAAAGCCAATGACACCCTGGGGCGCGATCTCCCTTGCCAGCTTCATCTCCCGGCGGATTGCCCTTACATTGGCTTCCACAAAATTAGTAGTAAAATCAGGTTCCCTAAATCCAATCTGGGCTGAGGAAATGATCCCCACACCCCCGGCTTTTGCAACTGCTCCTGCCAGGTTGTGCAGACTGATCCCTACTCCCATTCCCCCCTGAATAACAGGCTTTGGGGCTACTAAATCCCCGATTACCAACGGCTTTAATTCACTCATTACATTCTCCTAAATCTCTGATACCTGTGTTCTGCTAACTCTTCCCCCGACATGGCAAGGTAACTTTCAAAGAACTCTGCCATGGCGCTGTCCATAAACTCGGCAACACGGTAAAGATTATCTGCACAGACAGGCTCTTCCTCTGGTACGATCCTCTCAATCAGCCCCAGTTTCTTAAGATCCTGGGCAGTCACCTTCATGACCTTGGCTGCATCCGGCGCCTTCTTGCTGTCCTTATAAAGGATGGAGGCAAAACCTTCCGGTGAAAGGATGGAATAAATGGCATTTTCCAGCATCCACACCTCATCGGCCACGGCCATTGCAAGCGCTCCGCCACTTCCCCCCTCTCCAATGACAACAGAGAGGACCGGCACCTTCAGATCCGACATCTCAAACAGGTTCCGGGCAATGGCCTCGCCCTGTCCCCGCTCCTCTGCTTCCAGTCCGCAAAATGCTCCTGGCGTATCCACAAAACAGATAATGGGGCGTCCGAAGGTCTCCGCCTGTTTCATCAGACGCAGCGCTTTCCGGTACCCGTCCGGAGACGGCATGCCGAAATTCCGCTTCAGATTCTCCTTGGTGTTCTTGCCCTTCTGCTGACCGATCACCGTTACAGGCATACCGTGGAACATGGCGATCCCGCCCATGACCGCACCGTCATCGCCAAAATAGCGGTCACCGTGGAATTCTATAAACTCGTCAAATATGGCATTGATATAATCCGCTGCCACTGGACGGTCCGACTTTCTTGAAAGCAGAACTGTATCCCAGGCTGTTTTTCCACTGTCGCCACTGTTTTCCATGGACTTATCCACGCCAACATGGTTCCGGTCCACAGGAATCTGGATATTCATCTTGTGGCTGCGGTGCATGTAGAGGATCTGTCCGATCACCCTCTTCTGGTCCTCCCGCTCCACGATCTTATCAACAAATCCATGGTCTAACAAAAACTCAGAGCGCTGGAACCCTTCGGGAAGCTTCTGTCCAATGGTCTGCTCAATTACCCTTGGCCCGGCAAATCCAATCAGAGCATGAGGCTCTGCCAGGATGATGTCGCCCAGCATGGCAAAGCTGGCAGTCACCCCGCCCGTGGTGGGATCCGTAAGCACGCTGATAAAGAGCTGTCCCGCATCGTGATGCCGCTTTAAGGCAGCCGAAGTCTTGGCCATCTGCATCAGGGACACAATCCCTTCCTGCATCCTGGCTCCGCCTGAACATGCAAAGATGATAACAGGCAGCTTCTCTTTGGTTGCGCGCTCCACCGCATCGGTTATTTTCTCACCCACCACATGGCCCATGCTGCTCATGATAAAGCGTGCGTCACACACACCGATCACAGCCGGATTTCCATCGATCAGGCCTTTTCCGGTAACAATGGCTTCATTCAGCCTGCTCTTTTCCCTGGCTGCCAGAACCTTCTTCTCGTACCCCGGGAACTCCAGGGGATTGGAAAAGGGCATCTCCTTGTTCCACTCCTCAAACGTCCCTTCGTCCACAAGCATCTCAATCCTGCGGTATGCATGGACACGGAAATAGCCGCTGCACTTGGGACATACGTAATAATTATTCTTTACATCCTCCACGTAAATCGGCTGACCGCATTTATTGCACTTGCGCCACAAACCCTCAGGGATCACCGGCTCCTCGCCGGGACCGCCTGTCTGCTTGTATTTCGTATCTATCTTTGTATATGTCTTTTTAAACATATTCCGCAACATAGGCATTTCCTTTCTGATTGCGCTCAGATCTTAGAGTTCCTTCATTATTTCACATAGTCCGGGAAGTGCTTTTCAATAAAGCTTGTATCCGTATCCCCTTCCTGGAATGCTTCATTTTCCAGAATCTCATACTGGAAATTAATATTTGTCTCTATGCCTTCAATGACCACCTCGCCCAGGGCGCTGCGCATCTTGGCAATGGCGGACTCCCGGTCTTTATCATATACGATCAGCTTCATCAGCATGGAATCGTAATTGGCCGGAACCTTGTAGTCACTGTAGATATGGGTATCCACCCTGACACCGTTACCGCCCGGTATATGGACATTGGTGATCAGGCCGGGACAGGGCATAAAATTCTTAGACGGATTCTCAGCATTGATACGGCACTCAATGGCATGGCCTGTGATGGTCACATCCTTCTGGCTCACACTTAAGAGCTCACCTGCCGCCACACGGATCTGCTCCTTGATCAGGTCCATGCCTGTGACCATCTCAGTCACAGGATGCTCCACCTGGATCCTGGTATTCATTTCCATAAAATAAAAATTCCTGTCCTTATCCAGGAGAAATTCAATGGTGCCGGCATTTTCATATCCAACCGCCTTGGCGGCGCGGACAGCGGTCTCCCCCATCCGGCCTCTCAGATCTGCTGAGATGACATCGCAGGGAGCTTCCTCCAGCACCTTCTGATGGCGCCTTTGGATGGAGCAGTCACGCTCTCCCAGATGGACCACATTGCCGTGTTTATCCGCCATGATCTGGAACTCCACATGCCTTGGCTTTTCAATGTATTTCTCAATATACATGGTGTCATCGGAAAACCCCTTAACAGACTCCATCTGGGCCGCGTTAAAAAGCTCTGTGAAATCCTCTGCGCTGCGGGAAATACGCATGCCTTTTCCACCCCCGCCCGAGGATGCCTTGATCATAACCGGGAAGCCGATGTCCTTTGCCATGGCAAGGCCGTCCTCTGCTGCGTGTACCGGCTCTTTGCTGCCAGGCACCACCGGAACCCCCGCCTCCATCATGGTTTTACGGGCTTCCGACTTGTTTCCCATCTTGCTTATGATTTCAGCCGAGGGTCCGATAAAGGTGATGTTGCACTCAGCGCACAGCTTGGCAAACCTGGCATTCTCCGAAAGAAAGCCAAACCCCGGATGAATGGCATCCGCTTTCATGGCCACGGTTGCTGCCAGGATCCTCTCCATGTTCAGATAGCTCTGGCCTGAGACAGCCGGTCCGATACAGATGGCCTCATCTGCCAGCAATGTATGGAGACAGTCCCTGTCCGCCTCAGAATATACCGCCACGGTCCGGATCCCCATCTCACGGCAGGCCCGGATGATGCGCACTGCGATCTCACCTCTATTGGCGATCAAAATCTTATTAAACATCGGTATTCTCCCTCGATTCCCAAACTTTTTAATCTTTACTGTCCAACCATAAAGGTAAGTTCTGCGCTTACAGCCAGCTTGCCGTCCACAGTCGCAGTGGCTTTTCCTATGCCTACAGGACCCTTCTGCTTAATGATCTCGCACTCCAGCTTCACCTTGTCCCCAGGCACCACCTTGCGCTTAAACTTGGCCTTGTCAATGCCGCCAAAGTAAGCCACCTTTCCCTTAAATCCTTCCTGGGACAGGATCGCCACCGCGCCGGTCTGAGCCAGGGCCTCCACCAGCAGCACCCCCGGCATGACCGGTTCCTGGGGAAAATGGCCCTTAAAAAATGACTCGTCATAGGTCACACATTTATATCCAACCGCGCGTACGCCCGGTTCCAGTTCCTCAATACAGTCGATCAAAAGAAACGGATGTCTGTGAGGTATGATCTCCTGGATTTCTTTTACTCCCATTAACATAACTGTTTCCTCCTGATCATTTAATCCTGAACAGCGGCTGGCCGTACTCCACCACTTCCTCGTTGTTTGCAAGGATGGCTTCCACCACACCGTCATACTCGCTTTCAATTTCGTTCATCAGCTTCATGGCCTCTATAATACCAAGAACCTGGCCTTTCTTCACCGTATCGCCCACTTTTACAAACGCGTCCGCATCCGGTGAGGAGGAGGCATAAAAGGTTCCCACAAGAGGAGAAGTGATCACCTTATCAGAGCCGATGTCCACCCCAGCCGCCAGGGCGGGCGCTTCCTGAGCCGGCACCGGGCAAACGCCGGTTCCTGCTGCCATTGCCGTGTTGATCATCTGGACTGACGCCTGATCCATGGAGGGAGCAGAAACCGTAAGGATCTGCGGCTGCTCCTTTTTACATTTCAGGGAAAGCTTCATATTGCCTTCTTCCAGCTCAAAGCTGGTCAGCTTATTCTCAGACACCGCCTGGATCAGCTGAATGATTTCATCTATATTCATAGCATTTCTCCTCCTATTATTCGCTGAATTTCCTGACGATCAGGCTGGCATTGTGTCCGCCAAAGCCCAGGGAATTGCTGATGGCAACATCCACATCCATGGCAACGCCGTCTCCCGCCGTATAATCCAGGTCGCACCCTTCTCCCGGTTTTTCCAGGCCAACGGTTGCATGTACGTATCCGTCCTCGATGGACTTGACGCAGGTAATGAATTCCACGCCGCCTGCTGCGCCCAGAAGATGGCCCACCATGGATTTTGTGGAGTTTATCTTTACTTTTCCGGCATGGTCTCCCAGTGCCAGCTTGATAGCCTTTGTCTCAAACAGGTCATTGTGATGAGTGCTGGTTCCATGGGCGTTGACATAGTCAATATCTTCAGGCTGAATTCCTGCGTCCTTAATGGCATTCTCCATGGCGCGGGCCGCACCGCTTCCGTCCTCTGCCGGGGAGGTGATGTGGTATGCGTCACAGGTTGCACCGTAACCCACTACCTCGGCCAGGATATTGGCCCCCCGGGCCTTTGCGTGGTCTAAGGATTCCAGAACCACAACACCTGCGCCCTCGCCCATAACAAAACCGTTGCGGTCCTCGTCAAACGGGATGGACGCGCGCTTTGGATCATCCGTTGTATTGAGAGCGGTCAGAGAGGTGAATCCGGCAATACCAATGGGGGTAATGCTGGCCTCGGCGCCGCCTGCCACCATCACATCGGCCTCGCCGTACTGGATGGAGCGGAATGCCTCGCCGATGGAATGGGTGCCTGTGGCACAGGCTGTGACCACGTTAAAGCACTTTCCCTTTAATCCAAACTGGATGGCAACATTGCCGGCCGCCATATTGCTGATCATAAGAGGCACCAGAAGAGGGTTCACACGGCTGGGTCCCTTTTCCAGCAGCTTCTGTACATCCTTTTCCATGGCCTGGAGGGATCCGATCCCGGAACCCACACACACGCCCACGCGGTATGGATCTTCCTTTTCCATATCAATTCCGGAATGCTCCAGGGCTTCCTTGGAAGCGGCCACCGCAAACTGGGAAAATGCCTCCATACGGCGCGCGGCCTTGGCGTCCATGTAATCCTTGGCATTAAATCCCTTTACTTCAGCCGCCAGCTTACATTTATAATCGGTTGTGTCAAAATATGTGATAGGGGCAATTCCCACGGTCTTATCCTTCAGTCCCTGCCAAAAACTTTCCACGTCATTGCCAATGGGGGTAATGGCGCCCATACCGGTAACTACTACTCTTGTTTTCATACGCTCACACTCCTGTTCTGCTCTACATTGCCATGCCGCCGTCTACACAGAGAACCTGGCCGGTTATATACTTTGCCTCATCGGAAGCCAGGAATGCTACTGCATTAGCAATATCCTGTGTCTCCCCAAATTTCTTCATGGGGATCTTCTCAGTGGCTGCTTCCTTTACACTGTCACTTAACACATCCGTCATCTCGGTGACGATAAAACCGGGAGCCACGGCATTCACCGTGATTCCCCTGCTTGCAAGCTCCCTTGCAGCGGATTTGGTGATGCCGATCACCCCTGCCTTAGCCGCACAGTAATTGGCCTGGCCCGCGTTGCCCAGAACACCGGAAACAGAAGACATATTGATGATCCTTCCGGACTTCTGTTTTAACATCTGGCGGGCAATATGCTTGATGCAGTTGAACACACCCTTTAAATTGGTGTTGACGACCGCGTCAAAATCCTCCTCGGACATCTTCATCAGCAGGTTATCCCTGGTGATCCCGGCATTGTTTACCAGGATATCCAGACGTCCGTGCCTGGACACAATGTCCGCCAGCATCTGTCCGCAGGCCTCAAAGTCGGAAACATTACACTGCAGCGCCTCTGCCTTGCCTCCTGCGGCCTCAATCTCTTTTACCACTTCCTCCGCCTTTGCGGCAGAGCCATTATAATTTACAATCACCGTAGCACCCTTTGCTCCCAGGGTCAGGGCTACCTGGCGTCCTATGCCGCGGCTGGCGCCTGTTACAAGTGCAATCTTTCCTTCCAGCATCTTGGTCCTCCTTTTATTGTAATGCTTTCGCTTATTGTAAAGCTTCCGTTTATTGCAATGCTTCCACTACCTTGTCTATATCTTCCAGCTTTTCCACGTTCAGGGTTCTTACTTCCCTGCTGATCTTTTTCATGAATCCGGCCAGCGTTCTGCCCGGTCCGATCTCGATAAATGTATCCACCCCGTCAGCGATCATGGCTTCCACGCTCTGCTGCCATCTGACAGAGGATGATACCTGCCTGGTGAGCAGTTCCTTTACCGGCTCTGCCGTTGTCACAAACTCTGCGTTTACATTTGCTACATAAGGGATCCGGGGTGCATGGATCTCCACTCCCTCCAGTACCTTAGCCAGCTTCCCGCCGGCCTCCGCCAGCATACCCGAATGGAAGGGGCCGCTGACATTCAGCATAAGGGCACGCTTTGCTCCCGCTGCTTTCAGCTCTTCACATGCCTCCTCCACGGCTGCCTTTTTGCCGGAGATCACGATCTGGCCCGGGCAGTTGTAATTGGCGATCCACACGCCCTCCATGGCTCCTGTGACCGCCTCAATAGCGGACGCGTCCAGTGCCAGGACCGCTGCCATGGCGCCTTCCCCCACGGGAACGGCTTCCTGCATCAGGATCCCTCTCTGGCGCACGGTGCGGATGGCGTCTTCCGCACTCATCACACCGGAGGCGGCCAGCGCACAATATTCTCCCAGGCTCAGTCCGGCAGCAACATCCGGCTTGATCCCTCTTTCCTCCAGCACTTCCATCATGGCAATGCTGGTGGTAACCATGGCCGCCTGGGTATATTCCGTGATATCCAGTCTGTCATTCTGTTCAAAACACAGCTGTGGCATGGAAAAGCCCAGAAGCTCCGATGCTTTGTCAAACACTCTTTTGCCAGTCTCTGTCTGCTCATAAAAATCCTTGCCCATGCCGCAGGTCTGTGCTCCCTGTCCCGGGAAAATAAATGCGATTCTGCTCATCCTCTTACTCCTTTATTGTAAACGCTGCTGTTATTGACTAATCCCTTTGCAGAAGCTTGGCTGCCTCCGCCATCATCTCATCGATCATTTCCTTGCAGGTCTGCTCCTTGGAGATCATACCCGCGATCTGTCCTGCCATCACGGTTCCGTTTATAACGTCACCTTCCTGTACTGCCTCCCTAAGCTTGCCCAGTGTCAGGTACTCCAGCTCCTCAAAGGACTTGCCTTCCTGCTCCAGCTTGATGTACTCCCTTGTCATCTGGTTTCTCAGTCCCCTTACAGGATGTCCATGGCTGCGCCCCGTAACGGTTGAGTCAATGTCCTTTGCCTTGATGATGCGCTGCTTGTAATTCTCATGTACAATGGATTCCTTGGCAACCACAAACCTGGTGCCCATCTGCACAGCCTCTGCGCCCAGCATAAAGGCTGCCGCGATCCCTCTTCCATCTCCAATTCCGCCTGCCGCAATCACGGGAATGGATACCGCGTCCACCACTTGGGGAACCAGGGTCATGGTGGTCTGCTCACCTATGTGTCCGCCGGACTCCATGCCCTCTGCAACCACTGCCACTGCTCCGTATTTCTCCATACGGCGTGCCTGGGCAACGGACGCGACCACGGTGATCACCTTGATCCCGGCTTCCTTCCACATTTCCATATATTTTTCAGGATTTCCGGCTCCGGTGACAACCACCTTGATGCCTTCCTCCACAACAACCCTTGCCACATCATCCGCATGAGGGCTTAAGAGCATTACATTGACCCCAAATGGCTTTTTGGTCAGTTCCCTTGCCTTGCGGATCTCATCACGAACCACCTCTCCCGGTGCATTGGCTCCGCCGATCAGCCCAAAACCGCCTGCTTCCGATACGGCTGCCGCCAGATTATGTTCTGCTACCCAGGCCATGCCGCCCTGAATAATAGGATATTCAACTCCTAACATTTCTGTAATTCTCGTCTTCATTGTTCTACCTCCAGTTCTACATTCCTGAGCTTCCATTATGAATGAAACAGCGTGCTTCAGTAGTATCCACACGCCGTTGTCTTCTTTCATATCTATCTGTTTTTATGCCTCTACGCCTTTAGCCTTTAAGTAGTTCATAACCTCGCCCACTGTTGTCAGCTGCTCTAAGTCCTCAGCAGGGATCTCTACAGAATACTCATCCTCCAAGGCCATAACAAGCTCAAACAGGTCAAGGGAGTCGGCTCCTAAGTCCTCTTTAAAGGAAGATGCCTCTGTTACAGTTTCTGCCTCCACGCTCAACTGTTCTGCAATGATCTCTTTCATTTTCTCTAACATGGTTGTTGTTCTCCTTTTACATTTTCATATTTTTATATTTTATTATTATATTTTTACCATTTTTTGCTAACACTAGTACCCTACCACTCTAAAAGTGTAGCTCCCCAGGTAAGACCTGCTCCAAAGCCTGAGAATACGATCTTATCCCCGGCCTCCAGCATGCCCTTCCTGTTTATCTCATCCAAAAGAAGGGGTACGGATGCGCCCGAGGTGTTGCCGTAGTGCTCCATATTCACAGGGAAACGGTCCACGCTGACTTTTAAGCGCTTGGCAATGGACTCTATGATCCGGTAGTTGGCCTGATGGATCACAAAATATTTCACCTGTTCCGCTGCCACACCGCTGTCATCCAGCACCTGCCTGATGCACTCCGGTACTTTCTTTACAGCAAACTTAAATACTTCCTGGCCGTCCATGGTCATATATCCCAGCTCCGGCTTTTTTCCCATAAGGAAATTTCCGTTGGTCCTGGATCCACAGGTGAGCACTCCGCCCTTGGTACCGTCTGAATGCATATTCATTCCCAGTATCCCGGTGCTGTCTGCCTTTACCACCACAGCTCCTGCGCCATCTCCAAACAGCACGCATGTGTTCCTGTCTGTCCAGTCGGTCAGTTTGCTGAGTACATCCGATCCAATCACCAGCGCTGTTTTAGAAAGGCCGCTGCTGATAAATGCATGGGCGGTATTCAGTGCAAATACAAATCCGGTGCAGGCCGCGCTGATATCATAGCAGGCTGCATTAACCGCCCCGATCATGCCCTGAACCTCGCAGGCCCCATTGGGGAAACAGTAATCCGGTGAGGAGGTTCCCAGAAGAATCAGGTCTATCTCCTCCGGCTTTACGCCAGACTGCTTTAATGCTTCCTGTGCCGCGCAGGCCGCCATATGGGAGGTACTATCGGCTGTTGCAATCCTTCTTGCACCGATACCCGTGCGGCTGCGGATCCATTCATCACTGGTCTCCACAATCTTTGCAAGGTCGCCGTTGGTCACTATCTGCTCCGGTACATATGAACCGGTTCCTATGATTCTTGTTGTCATTCTTCTTACCCGTCCCGAATCCTTCCAGCAATAAGCGGACTCTCGCCTTCCTTTTTTGTCTCCATAACGGAAATACTTTGAACATCAAAGTAATACTACAGGAAAGATATCTATTTGTCAAGAAATATTTTTTGTCGCTTTTTGCAAAGTTTACTGCACTTTGCCATTTCTTACCATTTCTAACATTTACATATATTGACTTTCATTACTAAATTTGGTAAGTTTAATTTGTAAAAGGGGATAAATCTTTATATAAGGGGGTTGAAAATCATGAAGACTACAGGTGTTATTCGTAAACTGGATGAGCTTGGCAGAATCACGCTTCCCATTGAATTAAGAAGAAGTCTGGATCTGGACGTTAAGGATGGCCTGGAAATTACGGTCCAGGACGACTGTATCATCCTCAAGAAAGCGGAATGTGCCGATATCTTTACCGGCAGTACCGATGAACTGCTTGAATACGAAGGTAAGAAGGTTTCCAAACAGTCCGTTATCGCCCTGGCTAAGCTGGCCGGCCTGAATGTGGCTGAGTAAAACAAATCTACATAGAAAGAACCCACGGCATCCCTTAAAAGGGAGGATAGCCATGGGTTCTTTCTTATATTAATGTGTTTTATTAACAGGTTTCATTTTTAGCTTACATCGCCCCCATAAGACTGGGCAGGAAAAGCACCAACTGAGGTACAAAGGACAATATAAGGACAACAATGATCAATGTTATGATATATGGTACCATTGCTTTTGATATGGATTCCACCTTTACCCCTGAAACACCAGATAATACATAAAGCACCATCCCAACCGGAGGCGTAAGCAATCCGATCATTACATTAACCGTCATAAGTACTCCAAAATGGACCAAATTCATACCATAAGAACTCATAAGAGGTACCAATATCGGTGTTAAAATAATAATTGATGCAGTACCATCCATAAACATTCCCACTATAAGGAACAGCAGATTAACCAATAAGATTGCTGCAATTTTGTTGGGTACAATGGATGATATTGCTGCTGCCGCATGTACAGGTATCTGTTCTACCGTAAGGATCCAGCCAAACACACAACTTGCCGATGCGATCAGCATAACCATTGCCGTTGTCTTTACTGTTTCATCTATTATGGACGGGATATCTGATACTTTGATGTTGTGTGTGGCAAATGAAACGATTAGTGAATAAACCGCTGCCACCACCGCCGCCTCTGTCGGTGTACATACCCCGGACACAATGCCTCCTATTAATATGACCGGGGCCAAAAGCCCCCAAAAGGAATGGGAAAAACAGTTGGCAATTTCTTTTATTCCTGCCCGGGGATGCGGTTCGTACCCCCGCTTCTTAGCCTGAAACCATACTACAACAGCCATTGCAAAGGCCATACATAATCCCGGAACAACTCCGGCCATAAACAAGGACCCAATAGATACACCAGCGATCACCCCATACATGACAAAGGGTACACTTGGCGGGATCACTGGTCCAATACAACTGGAGGCCCCGGTAATGGCCAGTGAAAAGTCATCGTCATATCCGGCACTTTTCATGGCTTTTAATTCAATGGCACCCAGACCACCTGTATCTGCAATAGCGCTCCCTGACATTCCCGCGAATATGACCGATGCCAATATGTTGGCATGTCCCATTCCCCCTCGGATATGTCCCACCAGTTTATCAGCAAACCCAAAAATTTGCTCCGTTATGCCGCTGTGATTCATTACCGCTCCGGCAAACATAAAAAAGGGTACCGCCATCATGGAAAATGAATCTCCCACTGTCATGGTCATTTTCTGTATGATTATGTTCAGAGATGCTCCCGATGATAAAAAATACGCCAATGACCCCAGCAAAAGCGAAAAACCAATGGGCATTCCAAACGCCATAAGGACTATTAATACCGCTGCCATTGCTGCCATTACCCGCACACCTCCTTTTCCGGTGTTCCTTTTACTATAAGGATTGTCTGAAGCAACATATGGATAACGATCAGTGTATATCCCACAGGAACAGCGGCAAATACACAGCTCATTGGAATCTGCATACATCCCGATAGAAGACCTGACTGCTTTCTTACGTACTGGAAAGCATGGGGCAACATATAAATGAGTGCCGCTGCCACCAGAAGATTACACACAATTTTGACTCCCTTCCGCACCATAGACGGCATACGATCCGTAACCAGAGTGACTGCCACATGCTTGTCCTGGGTCACGCAATATGCTGATCCGATAAACACAAGCCACACATAAACATATCTTGCAAATTCCTCACTCCACAGCAAGGGGCTGTTGAAAAGGTAGCGCATGACAATCTGTGCCGTGACTACCGCCATCATGGAACAGAAGATAACCGATGTGACTAAACGCTCTCCATACTCCATTTTGCGGATGATTCTTTTAACTAATTTTTCCATAATAATGTTCCTTTACCCAATTGAAATATTCTTTCTACTGCGCCAGATTCTGTATTTCAGAATATAACTTTGGATCATCCGCACTGAGCTTTTCTGCCACTGGTGCCAGTGCCTCTCTGAAGGCATTGTCATCTACTTCAACCAATTCAATTCCATTTTCCTCCTGGTAGCATTTCATAAACCTTTCCTCCTCCTGGTTCGTCTGCTCATTAGCCCAGGATGCCGCATGGTGGATGGCATCCAAAAGAATCTGCTGGTTTTCCTGCGTCAGTTTATCCAGACAGCTCTGTGATACAAGGGTGAAAGTGACCTCACGGGCGTGGTTTGTAAGCATCAATTCCTTACATAATTCCTGTATATTCCACGCTGAGAAACCGGATAAGGTGTGTTCTGCGCCATCGACTACCCCTTGTTGCATTGCAAGATACTGCTCTGTGGCTGCCATTGGTGTTGCCGCCGCCCCCAACCCATTAACCGTGGCAATGATAGAAGGCATATCCGGGCATCGTATCTTAGCCCCTGCAAATTCTGCCGGTGTGGCTGCTTTTAATCCTGTTGTAATAACATACCTGGCCCCCATTGTTTGAGTTCCACACACAATCGCCCCCAGATGTTCGCTCGCCTGTTTGAATAAATCCGCCTCCACATCACTTCCTATAAATTTCTCAAAATGCTCATAGCTCCCAAACAGATAGGGGGCCTGAAATACGTTAAATGCCGGATAACGTTTTCCCAATTCTCCGGAACCAGTGTTACACATATCAATACTCCCATCCAGGACATTAGTATCCACATCGCTTTCATTTCCCAACTGGCTGGAATCATACACAACAACATGGACTTTTCCTCCAGTCTTTTCCTCCACCTCGTCAGCCATCTTCTGAAATGCCTGTACATAAACAGTTCCCGGTGTGGACGTTGTACTGTACTGAAGCGTGACTTCTTTCTGCTCAGATTCGGCTGTTTTTCCATCCGCCTCTGTCACCTTGGCTGGTTCCGTCATCTTGGCTGGTTCAGAACCTGCACCAGAGGTCTCCGCCTTATTTGTAGAGGAGGCACACCCGGTTACCATAGCTGCTGATACTATAAGCGATATGGCTATTGAGCAAAAAAACTTTGATTTTTTCATATTTATATTTTCCTTTCCTTATGACTTTAAATATTGATCAAAAAATGCATAAATTTTATCTGTATTTTCTGGAGTCCTAAAAAATTCCTCCGCATGGTCCACCTGCGAAAACAGCTCCAATGTAACCTTATCCGGTCCGATCATACGTTCCAATTTATCGGCAAATAATATACTCTGCTGAAAGGGAACTACGGTGTCCGCCAATCCGTGCTGGATAAAAAAAGGCGGACAGTCTTTTGTGATATAATTCTCTGGATTGGCCAGTTCACACAAATGCGGAACCTTACAGGGAGCCTTCCCCAGCAGCATGCCGCCCATAGACTCATCATTCGTACATGCCTCATTAGGATCCATTCCATACTGCCTATGCTGATGTTCCAGCTTTAAAATGTCGATGATTGGATACAGGGCTACTACACACTGGACAGCGGAGCTCTCCTGTGGATTTCCCATATTAAGGTCTTCCAGCTGGGGCACCGTGGCACCTGTACCTGCCAGCGAAGCCAGATGCGCTCCCGCAGATAATCCCCACAAGCCGATTTTTTCCGGATTCATGTGATAGAGAGAAGCATTGGCCCTGATATAACGGATCGCTGCTTTGATATCATATATCTGTATGGGAAACCGCCCATGGACACTCCAGGTATACTGTAGTGACACCACTGCATATCCCCTCTTAAGCCCCTGGAGCACCGGCTTGATCTTCAGTGAACTTTTTGCTCCGTAATACCACCCTCCTCCATGAATGTCCACAATTACAGGAAACGGGCCTTTCCCCTGTTCCGGCAAATAAATGTCCATTACCTCATCTTCTGTGCACTCTGCATATCTGACATTTAAAAATTTTCGATGCAGCTCCGGAGTCTCCAAAACAGATGCTGTTTCTTCACTCTCGATTAAAACCATATTGTTGTCTCCTTGCATATTGAACTTATATAACTTCAGGGCCGGCCAGCCAATGAATTTGTATAAATTAATTATATTTAATTCACCATTTTTAGACAATATACACACTGTTTTCTTTTTCCATCTAATAATGTGCACTCTGCATAGTTTCAAGCATCCCCTGGTGTCCCCCCTACAGCTTGAAAGTTTATTTTATACATGTTACTATATGTTCAAAATGGCTTTAAACATTTGGAGGTTACAGCTTGAACGCTTACGAAATGGCCCATGTATCCCAGAAATTTGTTCAATATCTTCAGGGGGCTCTGGCAGAGCATGGAATCAACCTGAATATAACCAACCAACGCGGAATGATCATTGCCAGTTCCTGCGAGGATTCCATTAAAAAGTTCTGTGAACCCGCATTTCGGGCCATTGATAAAAACCAGACCGTTCTCGTTTCCTGTAATGATTCTCCTGAATTCTCCAATGCTCGGGAGGGGATCTACATTCCTCTGCATCACGGACAAAACCTTCTGGGGGCGCTGGGACTGGAAGGAAACCTCCAACAGGCATTCTCTCTTAAATCCATGTGCCTGCTGACTGCAAAATCTTTTTTTGAAATGGAGTTCTATAAAGAGTCCTACTGGGGAAAATTGGATCAGAGAAATATTTTCACTAAAATCCTTCTGTACTGCGAGGAAGATCCATTTCCTTCCGAGGTGCACCATATCACAGAAAAATTCAACATTGACACTACGCTGGTCCGCATCCCTATACTTTTCATTCTCAGATATAATGAGTTAAGTGAAGATAAATTGATTACGGAATTCAAAAAGAATCCCTCCCATACAAGTCAGGATATCATATGCATCACCCGCGGGCAAAACGCCGTAGTCTTCCGGGCATTGTCCCAGGATCCATCCCTGGCGGTCTCCCAGTACCGGGAGTCTGTGGATACCTATATCAAAAATGCCCAGCAATTAAGCATCAACAATGGGCAGCCCTTTATCTGTACCATTGGTTCCCTGCAAAATAAACTGCTGAATTACCACAGGGCTTTCCGGCATACGCTATGGGTGTGTAATAATTGTGCAGATGTAACCTATGAACATGAAACAATGACTTACTATTTTTATGATTACGTATTTGAATATATACAGAGTCAAATTAATATGGAAGAAACCTCTATGATTTTTAATGTGTTTTCTGAAGTCCTGCTGAACAGGGAATGGGATTCCTTCTCCCGAAACATGGGCTCATTGCTCCATAATAATATGAACATTTCCCAAAGCGCTAAGGATTTATACCTGCATCGCAATACGCTGATTAACTGGATCAACCGGTATAAGCAGCTATTCGGGGTGGATCCTGTCAATGATAACGTTGGGCGAGAATTTACCCAGCAATTGTACCACTTTTATACCCATTCCTTGACACAATAAATTTTCTTTCCATAATACAAATTGCCGGGTCCTAAACCCGGCAATTAAACATAAGCCCTACAAAAGCTGCTGGTACACATCCCTCTTACTGATCCCCCGGTCCCCGGCCACTGACTTCATGGCCTCCTTCTTATCCTGTCCCATGGATATATAATGGTCCATATGTTCCTCTATGGACATTTCCTCCCAAGTCCTGATCCGTTCCTGCTTAAGCTCCTGAGGGGATTTTCCTTCTATTACGATCACACATTCCCCCTTTGGCTCCTCCTGTCCGTAGACTGACAGGGCCTCCTCAAAGGTAGTTCTGAAGGCAGTCTCAAATTTCTTGGTCAGCTCCCTGAGAATGGTTATCCTCCTGTTCCCCAACGTCCCGTATAGGTCATCCAGTGTTTTCACCAGATGATGGGGCGCTTCATATATAATGATGGTCCGGGTCTCATCCTTTAGCTCCTTAAGAATCCTGAGCCGTTCCTTCTTATCACTCTTCTCAGCGGGCAGGAATGCCTCAAAACAAAACCGCCTTGTGGACAGACCCGACATGGTAAGGGCCGTGACACAGGCCGCAGGCCCTGGAAGGGATGTGACCTCAACCCCCGCCTCATAGCACTGGCGCACCAGCTCCTCCCCGGGATCCGATATGCCGGGGGTTCCTGCATCGGTGATCAGTGCAATGTTCACCCCTGACTGCAGCTGTTCCACCAGATACCTGGCTTTATCCACCTTGTTATACTCATGATAACTGGTCATAGGTGTCCTAATCTCAAAATGGTTCAGAAGCTTGATGCTGTGGCGGGTATCCTCTGCCGCGATCAGATCCACTTCCTTTAATGTTCTGAGTACCCTGAAGGTAATGTCCTCCAGGTTGCCGATGGGCGTTGCACACAGATATAACTTGCCTGCCATAAGCCGCTCCCTTCTATTACTATAGTGTTATAATGTCCGGCCTCAATATCCATAAGTGGTGCGTATCTCCCGGGAGTACTCCCCCTCCCGGTCAAACACGATCACCGGCGGCTCCACCTTTAAAAGAGCTCCGCCGCCCCTCACCGCCTCAATGAGCACCATATTGGCCTCCCGGTCCACATACGGGTGGACCATCTTCATCCGCTTTGGCTCCAGCCCATGCTGCTTCATGGTCTGGATGATCTCGATCAGGCGCCTGGGCCTGTGGACCATATAGAACCGTCCTCCCGGCTTCAAAAGCCTGGTCCCCTCCCGCACCACGTCATCCAGGGTGCACTTGACCTCATGCCGCGCAATGGCCTTGGCATCCCCGGGATTCTTAAGCCCATGGGCATCATTCATATAGGGCGGGTTGGATGTGACCACATCAAAAGAGGCCAGGGCAAATAGACCGCCGGCCTCCACAATGTCTCCCGTGACAATCTCCACCTTATCCTCCAGATGGTTGTATCGAACGCTGCGCCTGGCCATATCCGCAGATTCTTCCTGAATCTCCAGCCCTGTAAAATGCTCTCCCTCTGTCTTTGCAGTTAAAAGGATGGGGATGATGCCTGTCCCTGTTCCCAGGTCCAGCACCCGCTCCCCCTTTTTTACCACTGCAAATCCTGATAAAAGCACTGCATCCATACCAAAACAAAAAGCGCCTTTTCTCTGGATAATACCATAATGATTCCTCTGCAGGTCATCGATGCGCTCATCATCCCGAAGCATCACCGGGCCTGCCTGGGTCCATGTATGTTCCACTCGATCATCCTCCCGGCAGCCTTAATTATTATCCAGCTTTGACTTACCTTCCCTTTTCTCAAGGGCTTCCAGCTGCTTCAGCTCCGCGTCCGGCCCATCGGCCGCCTGCTTCTCCCCGCCTTTGCCCTTTTTCTTTCTGGGCTTGAACTTCAGCTGGTCTACCTTATACTCTCGGATCTCTTTTTCATCCTTGTCAACGGTGACGATCACCTTTACCTGCTGGCGCAGCACATTGACGCTCTGGACCTCACCTTTTAAACCGTCATTGGTGGTCACATAATCACCCTGGTTGGGCAGCCTGCTGTTTAAGACTTCATATGTCTCCTCCTCATTCTTAAGGCAGCACATCAGCCTTCCGCACACGCCGGATATCTTGGTGGGGTTCAGGGACAGGTTCTGCTCCTTTGCCATCTTAATGGACACAGGTATGAACTCGGACAGATAGGAATGGCAGCACAGGGCCCTGCCGCAGATGCCGATCCCACCCATGATCTTTGTCTCATCCCTTACGCCCACCTGGCGCAGCTCGATCCTGGTCTTAAACACACTGGCCAGGTCCTTTACCAGTTCCCTGAAGTCGATCCTTCCGTCAGCCGTAAAATAAAACAGCACCTTATTATTGTCAAATGTATATTCAGCATCGATCAGCTTCATCTCCAGGTTATGCTTCTTGATCTTCTCCTGGCAGATCCTGAACGCTTCTTTTTCCTTTGTCTTATTCCTGCTCTCCGCAGCCTCATCCTCTGCGGTCGCCATACGGATCACAGGCTTTAATGGCGGTACCACCTTGGACTCATCCACCTCACGGTTGCCCAGCACCACATATCCATATTCAATTCCCCTGGCAGTCTCCACGATCACGTGGTCCCCAGTCTTAACTTCCCGGCCTGCCGGGTCAAAATAATAAATCTTTCCCGCTGTGCGAAAACGCACTCCGATCACTGTTATCATTCCGTGTTCTCCTTCTCTTGCCGGCCCTTTGCCGACCCGCTCAGGTCGCGCTCCCAGGCCATCTATCCATCTCAATCCGCATCTATCCTAAAAACCGTCTGTCCTAATATCGTCTGTCCTAATACTGTCTGTCCTAATACTAGTTCTCCTTCATGGTCAAAAGCATCAGCTCCATCACAAGCTCTGTGTTAACATTGGCATCCAGGCGTATCCTGGCCTTGTCAATGGCTTCCAGTATGCGCTCCAGTCCCTCATATCCGCTGACCGTGCTCATGGACTTAATGGTTGAAAACTCATCCTTGAATATCAGCAGATTAATATCCTTTGTGGTCTTATACATGAGAACATCCCGGTACCACATCTGCATGAAATCCAGACAGCTGTAGATATCCAGGTTCTCCTCCCGAAGCTTATGGATATAATCTAAAAGCTCCGATATATCCGCCTCCTTCAAGTGCTTCAGCATATGAAGGATCTCATCATACATCCGTTTAAAATCCTCTGACTCCGCCAGATGAATGGCCTTGCCCAGGTTTCCCCTGGCAAAAGCAGCGTAGATCTCAGCCTGGCTCTCCTCCACCCCAAGGGACTGGATCAGATATTCCTTTACCACCACATCCTTAAGGGGCTTCAGCTTCAGCTGCACACACCGTGAAAGGATGGTTGGAAGAAATGCGTCCGGATTCGTGGTCAGAAGCAGGATCACCGCATAGGAGGGCGGCTCCTCAATGGTCTTTAAAAGGGCGTTCTGGGCCTGGACCGTCATCTTTTCCGCTTCATCCACAATATAAATTTTATAGTAACTGCTGTAGGGTCTTACCAGAATAGTGTCATTGATCCGTTCCCTGATATCATCCACGCCAATACTGGCTGGCTTTTCATGGGTCACATAGATCAGGTCCGGATGGCTTCCCGCCAGCACCTGCTTACATGCGTGGCACTGCATACATGGATCCGGCAGCCCCTTCTCACACAGCAGGTTCAGCGCAAACGCATTGGCCAGGGATTTCCTCCCCATGCCGGCCTCTCCGCTTAATATATAAGCATGGGAAACCTTCCCTGTCTGAACCGCGTTCCGGAAATGATCCTTTATCTGTTCATGACCTAATATATCGTTAAAACCCAGCATTCTGATGGTCCCCCTTGGCGCAAAAATATACTAAATTAGTATAACATAAGATATTTTTAATGTATACCCTTAAGTTTTTCCTAATCAATCCCATATTTTTTCAGCCTTCTCCACAATGTGGTGGTACTGATATCCAGAGCCTTGGCAGTCAATGTCTTGTTGCCGTTATATTTTTGTAATGTCAGGCACAGGAGTTCCCGGTCCGCCTCCTCCATGTTCCTGTTTCCGGCTTCCAATCCGGGAACCTGTTCCTCCCTCCCGTATAACTCCTCCAGAAGCTCCATAACATACCTGTCCGTCATGATCCGCCTCCCTGAGGTCAGAACGCATCTCTCGCAGAAATGCTTCAGCTGCACCAGATTTCCTTTCCATGAATACTCAATGAGGATCCTCTTGGCATTGTCCGTGAGTACATGGAAGGTGGAATATTTTTCCACATAATGGGAGATGTAAATCGTAACAAGCCGTTCAATATCCTGCTTTCTCTCCCTCAGAGGCGGAATCCGCAGCGCCATGGAACAGAACGCATAATACAGATCATCCCTGAACAGCCCCATTTCCAGGAGTTTCCTCATGTCCTTGGTGGTGGTGCCAATCAGACGGGTATTTACATTCTGGATCCGGTCCAGATCATTGTAGAGAAGGGTATTGTTCTGGATAATATTATTAAGGAAGTACTGGGTTCTGGTCCCCATTTTATCCAGCGCATTGATGCACAGGGTACCGTTCTCCGCAGCCAAAAGCGCTCCTTTGGTCTGTTCCCTGGAATCCGGGTTCAGAAAACGCTTCCCAAACAGCAGGTCGATCTGGGCCTCATCGGAAAGCCCCGCAATATTTACAGAGATATAGGCGCCTGACTTTCGCAGGCTGTGGTTGTGGATCGCCTGGGCCATCTCTTCCCTCTCATCCCCAGGGTTTCCCCAGATGATCACAGGGCTGTCGGATATGGCATAACATTTTGCCAGCTGGACGGTTTTTGGCATTCCCTGGCTGAGATACTCAATATCTGAAAAAGAATGTTTGGCAATATATCCGCACAGGTACTGGTCCTTCATCCGCTTTGTCTCATCAGCACTGACCGGGCGTTTAATCTTATTACAGGAAATGATCGCCCCGTCCGCCTGATCCGCAATGACAATGGGCGTCATCATGATCATCACCCGTTCCCGGCCGATACAGGCAATGGAGCAGTAAGTTTCCTTCGTGCTTCCCAGGACCTTTTCCACCTCTTTCTTATCCATATCACCCAGGACAGCCGTGACGGCTTTTCCCTTTACATCAGTGATGGACTGGCGCAGCATCAGCTCCATGGCATGGTTCATTACAGTGATAGCGCCCTTTTTATCAACCTGCAGCATACCGTTTACCGCCCCCTCCATGGCGGCGGCAAACCGGACGCTGTTGCTCTTCTCCTTCTGAATGGCCTGGTACAAAGCCTCCGCCTGGATAATTGCATTCCTCACTGATTCCATTGTGGAGTAAAAATATCCCGATGCAATGTTATCATTGCGGAAATTCTTTGTATAAGCCAGCACATCCGCTCCGCCTATGATCCCGTCCAGTTCCTCAAAGATCCCATCTGTCAGCACCTTTTGGAAATTGTACCCCTCATCCAGATAATATCGGAACAGCTGTACTCCGAACAGCTGATCAAAGCATGTGGTATCGCAGAACATATTGGGATCCCCCACCAGCCCGATGCGTGGATGTTCTTTTCCTATCTTCTCCTTCAGATCCATGACTAAAAGTCCCATCTCCTGGGCTGTCAGGACAATATGGATCACCGTGATATTGGTATACTGCTCGATCAGCCTGGCTTGGCGGCCCCTGGCAATAATGATGGTGATACCATCCGACACCGCCTTTCTCGCCTCCGCCACCGCATCTGGTCCTCCTTCAATCTTCTTTAGAAGGGAAATGTTTCCCGGGTTTTCTGCCAGAACCTCCTTTGCCATATCATATACGCCCTGATCCGGTGCAAAAAATGCAATTCCTGCCATCCTATCCCTACTTTCTGTTATCGCCCCTATTTATAGATTACCGCCTCATAAGCCTGGATCTCCTCCTCTTCCCCTTGGTAATTCACGTATCGATGGCTCTTTGGGCAAAAGCGCTGCCCCTCGTTCAGGCCCAGCAGTGTACCGGCTATCACCAGCCTGACTGTAACCGGTCCGTCCGTGGAAAGTGTTCCCGGAATCCTCCAGCCATACTCCGACCAGGCCCGCGTTCCCAGGCATACGCCATTTACCCACAGTTCCACGCTGTCCTGAAGCCAGGAATCCCTTATGGCAAGAGTGAACGGTTCCCCCGCAGCAGCCCCTTCCATTATGATATCCTTTTCATATTCAGCCACTCCACCGTAAAAGGGGATCCCCCCGGCCTCCGGATCCTTTAATGGCACGGACTTCTTAAGCGCCCCGATCCCCCAGCCAAGACCTTTGATCCTTACGGAAAATGCACCGGCCAGGTACAGCGGACAGCGCAGCCCGTCAAAGTTTTCCTTGCAACGGACCACAAGCCGCAGTTTGTTTTCCCCCATCTGCAGCCGTTTGCCGCACTCCACCGCCAGATTATTAGGAAGCCACAGCTCCTTTGTCTCAAACATCTCATCCAAAGGCCGGTCATTCAGCCATATCCGAAAGGAACCCCTGACAGCCTCCGGCTCCATGGCCAAATAGACCGGCTCTGTCAGCACGGAGGGATCATCTACTGAAAATGATGTTTGGTACTCATAGTCATCCTCTGAAAGTTCCAGCTCTTTTGGACAGCCGAACTGCCGTTTCAGCGCAACCGGAATCAGCATCTTTCCTTTTTCCAGCTGATCCACCACCGGCATGGGCTCCACGTCCGGTGCCTTCTGTCCGGTGCCCTCCGCCCGCAGAGACCATCTTCCAAGGCGCAGTACATTGGGCCTTTTTAATGCCAGGCGCCATTCCCCGTCCAGGGAAAGCTCCACGGTCCGCTCCTCTGTTCCCATCCCTCCCCGGATCATTCCATTTCCATCCGCGGTAAAGATACCTGATCCAAAGGGTGCCAGGCGCAGGGATCCATCCACTATATTACCACTAATCCACCGCTCCGCCGGGCCTGCATTTACCAGAAAATAGACCCTTCTTCCATCCGCTCTGCCGTATTCCGCGGAGAACACGTCCTCCATTCCCCGGCCATCGGCTGCCTCAAGCTTGTATCCACCCAGGCGTTCCTTAAGGCAGCGGCACAGTGTCTCCCCCTCCCTCACATAAAAACCATTGCCTCTGCCCATTTCCAGCCACTCCTTCATCCACGGTCCGGGATCCAGTGTCTGGATCTGTTTCTCCGGCAGGCTTCCCACTGCCGCTGTAATCCCACCTGCCTCAGTGAACTCTTCCACCTTCCGGAAACATGCATCCTCCAGATTATCCAGATAGGGGAGCACCACTGCTGAAAACCGCTCCCCATTGATGCGGATCCCCACCCCCTCCTCATCCCGGCAGACCTCTCCCGCTGCAAGAAGCCCCGGATCGATCACATAGTAGTCCAGCCTGTATTTTAAAAACAGTTCCTGAAGCCGGCCAAACTGCTTCTTCTTTTCATCCTGCCCCTTCCCTGCCGTCCACAAGGAGGTGACCGGATCCACAAGGAGCAGGGGAACGATGCGGCGGAGCGTGCGGTTTGGTTCTGTAATGTAGCCGGCATACGCACTCAACTCCTTCATATCCTTCCACCAGGGCATCTGATAAAAAGCGGAGGGAGGGGCATCATATTTTTTCAGGCCGTTGGATGTATAGTAAAAGGCGTGGAT
Organism: Enterocloster citroniae; assembly: GCF_040545455.1. Taxonomy (NCBI): domain Bacteria; kingdom Bacillati; phylum Bacillota; class Clostridia; order Lachnospirales; family Lachnospiraceae; genus Enterocloster; species Enterocloster citroniae. The sequence goes on from NZ_JBEPLZ010000015.1 coordinate 52,139, forward strand.
CACAAACCATTGGATTCCCTGAACGGCCAGCCAGTCAAATGTCCACTTCATATCCTGTAATGTCATTCCCCAGCCAATACTGTGAAAAGCCTCGCACAGAGCCGCCCTGCCTCCATAAAAATGTCTTGCTGATGCAGCAAATTTGGCGTTGGCCCTGTATTTGCCAGGAGCGATCAGAGGATGCACCCCCGCTTTCTGATGCCCGGCATCCACGCCCGGGCAGTGCATATAGCGGAGAGAGCTGCTTCTCATAATAGGCTTTTCTCCTATGAACAGCAGTCCATGGTCCTCACACCAGCGGGATACCTGCCTGTCATAGCTCTCTGTAAAAGCCTCTGTGCAGGTATCCCAATATGCATACAGGACCCGGTCCGTCATGTCCCCCATGGAAATCCCAAAAAGCACCGGAAGGTACGAAAGGATCTCTATGCCTGTCCGCTTTATTATAAGGTCAGGCAGCAGAGTTGACCAGGGCCTGTCCGGAGGAAAAGCCGTGATCTCATCGGTAAAGATCCCCTTGATCACCGTTTTAAAATACCTCCCAAGCCTCTTGGCATACCGCTCATGGGTAGTATCCAGGTAAGCGCGCACAGCGTTGGGATTCAGGGTATCCACATACGTTCCAAAATACTTAAATCCTGTCATTACCACCTCTGTGAACACATAAATCTGCCAGCTTCCCTCCGGCGCCTCCCACTGAAGCTGTTTCTTTTGTCCCCCTGTAAAATACCGCTTCCTGTTATAATCTGTCAGGCCGCTGAACTGGAAGATCTCCTGGCTGTAGGAGATTCCCGTATATTCCAAAAGCCCGATCCCCTTTTTCCATTCAATTTTCCCTTCCTTAGAAGGATAGGCCATGGCCGACAGCACCTGGCCCCAGGGCAGGTCAAGGACAACACGCTCTTTGCCCTCTGCCGTACACGACCTCATCTCCAGCTTCTTACACTGGTACTCCGGATGGTCTAAAAGCACCTGGCCCGCTGTCACGCCGCTGGGATAAGGATACTCGTCATAGAGCCATACCTCCATTCCCCTCTCCCCGGCCGCCTGGACGGCAATTTCCACCTTTTCCATAAAAAGTTCCGATAAATACGGAACATCCATCCCCTGGCGGGGATGGATGATAAAGCCCTGGATCTCCTGCTTATGCATCTCTTCAATTTGCCGCAGGATCTCCTCCGTTTCCATCCCTCCGTTCCAAAACCAGAAGGGCTGGATTCCTAATCTAAGATCCTCATATCCTGTCTCAAGTCCCATATCTTCTCCCAAATTCCAACACCGGCCGCCGCTGTCTATGTAATACCAGGACTATTTCCCGGGATAAAAATACTCCTTTTTCGCAATCAGGCAATGCCTTCTCATGGATGTCAGGTCTACCACAAAAGGAACCCCGGGAATGTCCGGCAGATAGAATCTTCCATTCTTAATCTCCCACTTCACCGACAGATACTCCCTCTGAAGGCTTTCAATGGGCGCCAGATACTCCTGCCTGGCCTCATCATCCGCCGTAGCGATCAACGGGGATGCCATATACGGAAGGCCGCCGGAAGTCAGCTTAATTTTGTTTTCCCGGGCCATATCCCTGATAGCCATCCACTCCCTGATCCCCGCCATATTAGAAGGACATGGCTGAAAATGCTTCACTCCTCTGTTTAAGTACTCCCGGAACATATAGTGGTTTCTCATGGACTCTCCCATGGCGATATCCACAGGGGAACGCTTTGTCAACCAGGACAGGCCTTCAAAATCACAGCAATGGACCGGTTCCTCATACCACTCAATGTTATACTCATTGGCCCTCTTTATAAATTCCAGGGCTGTCTCCGGCTTAAAATACTGGTTTCCATCAATTGCCAGTCCAATGCTGTCCCCTATGGTCTTTCTGGCCAGGGCAATGCGCCGGATATCATTGTCCAGATCCGCGCCGAAATTTGAGGCAATTTTCATCTTCACTGTCTTGTATCCGGCCTTTAGGAAATCCTCCAGTTCCTGTACCATCTGACAATCTGTCAGGTTAGTACCGCAGCCGCTCCCATAGGCCGCCAGGCTGTCCTTTTCCGCCCCCAGATAACGATGCAAGGGCTTTCCATCCATTTTGGCCAATATATCATAGATCAGAAATTCAAATCTTCCGTATTCGTAAGCGCTCTCTGCGTTAAATCCATTGTTCCGGTTCTGCCAGTACACCCGGTCAAGCCACTGTTCTGCCGTCTTCGTCTCTCCGGTCAGGATGTGGGGCAGTATTACCTTCTCCATACGCTCAGTACAGATCATGGTTCCCGTGATCCCGCCGGCTTCATACAGTTCCACAAGATGTGTCATATTCCAGTAGTGAAAAGGCCCTCCCGTGGAATCCCAGAAATCCACCGGAAGCTCCTTGGGAACAAAGGTATACACCGCCGCCCCATCGAATTTCAGCATTACATCTAATCCCTTATCAAACATATCCTTATGCCCCTATTATTTTTTTAGATTTTAAAAATCCTTCTTTGTCAAGCCTGCCCATATCAAAATGGCAGGGCAGCCCGGCCGCATCCGGGAAGTAGAACCTGCCGTCTTTTCTTTCCACCCGGATATCCATATAATCAAGCAGGGGCTGGTTGCAGGGCTCTAAAAATTCTACCATTGCGTTTTCCCCGGCATTTGCGATCATCACTGCGGAAAGCATGGGCAGGCCGCCGGATGATATCACGGCGCCGCATTCCTTGGCCATGGCATTTACCTCAAACCAATCCTCAATCCCATCAAAACTTGCTGCCACCGGCTGAAAATGCCTCACCTTTGTTTCCAGCAGCGGCTGGAACATATAGTGGTTATAAAAACTCTCCCCTGAGGATACAGGGATTGGGCATTGCTCTGCCAGGTCACGATAGCCAAAGTAATCCAGACTGTGCAGGGGTTCTTCATACCACGCAATGTCATACTCCTCCACCCGCTTGGCAAACTCCAGCGCCTGCCCCACGGTAAACACCTGGTTGGCGTCCAGGGCCAGGCCCACATCCGGTCCTATGACACCGCGGGCCAGCTTTACCCGCTCCACATCCCGGTCAAGCCTTGTCCCGAAATCCGTACCCACCTTCATCTTTACGATCCGATGTCCATGTGAAAGGAATCCTTCCATCTCCTTTGCCAGGGAAAGCCCCTCTAAGTGGGTGCTGCCGCCGCTTCCATAGACGGGTACCCAATCCTTGTCCGATCCCAGAAACCGATGGGCCGGCAGTCCCGCCCGCTTCGATATAAGATCCAGAAGGGCGAATTCAAAACGGCCTATCTCCCGGACGGTTTCTCCCGCCAATCCATTGTTGCGGTATTTCCAATACAGAAACCGGCTCCACTCCTCAAACGTCCTTTCCTCACCTGTAAGCACCAAGGGGAGAAGGCGCTCCTCCATAAGGGATGTGCAGGGTATCACCCCTGCAATCCCTTCCTTGTCATAGAGTTCCATTAAAAACTCCACCTTTGTGTGAGTAAAGGGGCCTCCTGTGGCATCATAGAATACTTCCTTCTGTGGAATCGGACTCAGTCCATATATAACTGCCCTTGAAAAGCTCAGTTTTGTCTGCCTGTATTCCGTTGTTCTTTTCATATACACCCTCTATAGCCGTCCGCCTCCGGGCAATACGCGGAGGCAGTCCCTTTTATCTGTCATATAAGCGGCCCTGCAGTCAGGTTAATCCGCCATCCACTCCTGCTGCAGCCTGGTCAGATCCGCGGCCCACTTATCGCAGGCCTCCTGTGCTGTCTTATCCCCCATCATCACAGCCTGAAGATCCGCTACAATATCATTTGACGCATACTCTGCATACCCATCCAGATAGATGGGAAACTGTGCAAATACCAGGTTCGGATCGTTTTCAAATTCCGCATAGATCTGGAAGTAGGGATTTTCCTTATACCAATCCTGGTCATAGATGCCTGTGTTTACAGGTACACGGCCCTCATTCCTGTCCACATAGCCTGCTCCTTCTGCGGAAGCCAGGTATTCAGCAAAAAGAACGGCCTCCTCCGGATGCTCAGTGTTCTTGAACACAACAGATCCCATAAATGTAGGAGCCTTGCAGACAGCGATCCCATCCTCACCTTCCAGAGGCCGGATCGGAAGGAAATTTCCCTCGCCCAGGTTCTTTGTATGCTCTGATACAGAGGAAGAGTTATGCATGATATACTGTGCTGTTCCGGCGCCAAACTCCGCCACCATCTCACGGTAACCGTTGGAGATCGCATCGTGGGATACCAGGCCGTCCTTATACAGGTTGGCGTAAAAATCCAGCCCCTCCACTACCTTCGGGTTATTCAGCGTGCTGGTCCCATCCTCGTTAAAGAAAGCCTTCTCCCCGCCGTAGGACAGAATAAACATAAACAGGTTTTCCGCAGATCCGGAACCGCCCCGCAGAGAGAAATAGTACGTTCCATCCTCCGCGTACTCCTCGCAATACGTTCTCAAGTCCGCAATGGATCCGGCAGGCTCAATGCCCTTTTCCTCATGCCACTTTGTGTTGTACCAGGAGGTTTCCTGGGTCTTGCCATAGCCTAAAAGGTAGAGATTTCCATCCTGTGCATAGAACCTGGCCTGCTCTACGATATTGGGGAGCAGGTTATCCCTTTCCTCCCAGGCATTAAAGGCATCATCCAACTGCATAAGGGCGTCCTGGGCCACCAGGGCGTAGAGGTCTTTATCGCTGATCGTACCCACATCCGGCGTGCTTTCCGTCACCACCGCGGTGTTAAATTTCTGGGTATAGGAATCAGAGGCCAGGCCCGTGTATTCCACTGTGATCCATGGATATTTCTCCTGAAAGTTTTTGATCACCTCCGCATAAATAGGATTTGAGGTGGTATTGCCGTCCCTGTGCCAGAATGTAATTGTTACAGGCTCCTTCCCTGTCTCTGGTGCTGTGGTCTCAGCCATCTCATTTCCATTCCCCTGAGCTGCCGCGGCCGGCGCCGCGGATGATGCAGGTTCGCCTTTACTCCCGCCGCATCCTGTCATACCTGCGAGCACCGCCGCTGCCAGTGTTACCGCCAATAATTTCTTCATAAATTATTCTCCCTTCTTTCAGTCATCTGCTGCCGGCCCTTTGGGGCCTTTTATCAGCATGCCTTTGTAGTAACATTTCTCTATGATAAAAGGCATCCCGGCCGGAAGCCCGTTATCTATTAAATCCAACCGGAGCCTATCCCTTCACAGCCCCTGAGGACAATCCCGATACCAGATATTTTTGAATATATGCAAACAGGATCAGCACAGGCACCAGGGCCATCACACATCCTGCCGCCAGGCTTCCGTAGGCCACGGTAAATTCCCCCTGCATCAGTTTTAAACCAATGGGAAGGGTAAAATACTTTTCACTGCTTAAAAAGGTAAATGCATAAACATATTCATTCCAGGAACTTACAAAGGAAAAGGCGCCTGCAGCCACGATCCCCGGCGCGATCGTAGGAACCACGATCCGGAAAACCGACTGCATTATAGTACAGCCGTCAATCTGCGCCGCCTCCTCCAATGCAGGGGATACACCGGATACAAATCCGCTGATCATAATCATACAAAAAGGGATCCGCACCGTTGTATAGGTGATCATCAGTGAATAGGGGGAGTTTACGATCCCCAGGTTTTTAAAAATAACAAACAGGGGGATCATTAACACCACACCAGGAAACATCTGGGATACCAGAAGCACCCCATAGGATAGGCCTTTCCCCTTAAACCGGTACCGGGAAATAGCATATCCGCCAAACACCGATATAACAGTGCTTGCAATGGTGCTGACTCCGGTCACAAGTACACTGTTGAAAAAATAGTGATCAAACCCCATATTCTCCCAGATATATTTATAATTGCTGAATGTGACAGGGCTTGGGAAATACTTAATGGGAATATCCAATATGGTAGATTCATCCTTTAATGAAGTAACTACGGTCCAATATACCGGGAACACGATGACCACAAACAATAGGATCAACGGTATATTGACGGTCAGGATCCTAAGCAGTCTCTTTTTCAGCCGTTTCTTTTGTCCATAGGTCATCACAGATCTCCCTCCTTCCCAAATCCTCCCACCAGGGAGTAGCCGATTGCAAATATCGCCAGGATCAACGCCATAACAGCAGCCATACAGCTGGAATATCCGATATCCATGCCCTCGTTAAACTTGGACATCAGATACATAGGCAGGGTCATGGTAGCGTTGTTGGGCCCTCCAGCCGTCATACCCGCAATGATATCCACAATATTAAATGTCCATATGGTACGCAGCATAGTGGTAAGGATCACTGTATTCCGGATCAGGGGCATGGTTATATGCAGAAACTGGTATATTACCCCTGCCCCATCCACATCCGCCGCCTCATAATAATCATGAGGAATGGACTGCAGTGCGGCCAAAAAGGATACTGCAAAGAAGGGGATGCCCCTCCAGGTGGTGGTAAAGATCAGCACCCCCATGGCCCGCGTCCCTGTGGCAAACCAGGGGATACGGTCCTTTATGATCCCGGCCCGCATCAATATATCATTGATGACTCCAGTCTGACCTGTAAACATGTAACTGAACACCAGCGCCACGATCATGCCTCCAAAGGCCCACGGTGAAAATACTACCATGCGGTACAGCTTACGCCCCTTAAAATCAGTATTCATCAGGATAGCCACCATAAGGCCAAAGCCTGCCTGAAGCACCACATTCCATATAGTCCACACCACGGTGTTCTTAAGCGCCTTAAAGAATACGGGATCCTCAAAAAGCTTTACATAATTGTCAAGCCCGTTAAACCCATAATCCTTTGGCCGCGTCAGAATATAATTGTGGAAGCTGTTAAAAAATGTCATAAAGATCGGATAAAACATAAACAGCGCGATCATTGCCATAGACGGCAGAATCATCAGGTACGGCGCGCTTTTCCGGTTCATAATACGTCTCCTGTTTCCCATTCCGTTTCCAGTCCCCTTTCTTCTATGTTTGCTATGTACGGTTCCTGTTTGTCACATTGGACGGTAGATCTCATATCCCTGTAGCAGCCCGTCCTTCTCCAGCTTTTCCACGTTCATCCTCTGGGCAATTCCAGGCGCGTCTTTTGATACATAAAACCTCCCGTTCCGTTCCTCAGGACAAAACATGGTATACTCGCCTACCGGCACAGTAGGAGGCTCATGGAACTCAATATACTCTTCCGGCCCATAGAGGCATCCAAAACTGGCATTCATGTAAACTCTCCCCCCGGAGGAGAACCGGATCCCCTTTTCCCTGGCCATATCCCGGATACGCAGCAGATCGTCCATCCTGGTCATCCGCCCAAAGGAAGGCTGCAAATGGCCCACACCTTTTTCCGCATATGTTTCATACGCATAAGAGATCCTCATGGACTCCCCAAACGCCAGCTGTATATCCGGCAGCAGCTCATGCAGCCTCCTGATACCGTTCATATCATGGGCATGTATCGGTTCCTCAAACCAGGCCGGATCATACTCCTCTATCATTTTTCCAAATTGGCAGGCCTCCTCCACGCTCCATCTCTGGTTTGCGTCCACAGCAATCGCAACTTCTTCTCCCAGAGCATCCCTCACCTTTTTAAAGCGTCTTACGTCACGCCCCATATCGGTTCCCTCATCGCTTCCTACCTTGAACTTTACGGTACGGTATCCCTCCTCCACATACCTCTGCATATCCTCAACCAGTTCCTCATCGGAAAGCAGCAGGGAACCGCCTCCCTTATAGGCAGCCGCCCAATCCTTCTCAGCACCCATGAACCGGTGTAAAGGCAATCCTGCTCTTTGGGCCAGGATATCCATCATCATGATCTCCAACTGCCCCACCTCCACTGCCGGTCCGCTTTGGAAACCCTCATTGCGGAATTTCCAATACAGGCTCTGCTTCCACTCCTTAAAAGATTTTGTCTCATTGTTTAATATCAAAGGCAGGATCATTTCAACAAAACGGCCTGTACAGGCCAAATGGGCGCATGCCCCTTCACTGTCATATAATTCGATACATCCCCGCTCTGGTGCAAAATTACCAAATCCTCCCGTACCATCTTTAAAGGGCTTGGGAAGAGGGATCGGACGAAAACTATAATATTTTGCATGAGAAAACCGAATCCTATGGGTAAATTCAAACATTTTTATCCCCCTTTTTATCTGTTTTTTATCAAAAATATATATAAATTGTAATGGTTTTTGATTTTCCGGGCAATTGTTAAACATTTGGTATTTTTCCTTCATTTTTGTGCATGATCTACATTCATTGCAGAATTTCCTCTAATCCATTTCATTTCCATTTCAAATATATATTTGCAATGAAATGTATGCACGGAAGTTTTACGATCCCTATAAAATAAAATTCAAAGACAGAAAAACGGCACAGCCCGTTGGCTGCACCGTTCTTCATAAAATCCGTTTATTATATTTTTAAGTCGGCATAGATTCCCTTTTTACAGTACACATCAATAAATAGGATACATGACATTTGCCGTGAATGCGCATGTCAGAATGGCCACTATCATAAATGGGAATGTGAATTTTAACACCTTTACCGGATTATATCCACCTGCGGCAAAACAGACGGCCGCCTCCCCTGAACCTGAGGGAAATCCCAGTGCAAAGTAATTGCAGGTACCTATGATCAATACGATCCCTCTTGGATCCCATCCTCCTGCCAGAGCCACCGATGCGGCAATGGGGATCAGGACCGTCTGCGTTGCCATATTGGATAAAAATGTGGTCATTACAACGGTTGCTGCAGAGAACATCAACATTACGGTCAGGGAACTGGGATTGCTGCCAAGGGCTCTGAGGATCAGATTTCCCACCGCATTACCTGCCCCGGATTTTCCCAGGGCGTCCGCAACCACCAATACACCGGCTATCATCCACACCATGTCGGAGGTCATGCCTTTTACAGCCTCATCCACCCTGAGGATCTTGGCGTAGATCAGGATCAGGACACCCAGTCCCGGCGCCAGATACAGCATGTTACCGGTCCATTTATTCAGCATCATCAGGAGCATGACCACTGCAAACACAGCGTATACCAGTACTTCCTGCCCGTGGGACAGCATTTCCGCCTTTTTGGTTTCCTTTAATTTTGACTGGTCGATATCCTCCTCACTTCTTGGCATCAGCTTCCAGAAAAAAAGGCAGTACAGGGTGAGTAAGATCATGGCTGGAATGGAGAAGATAAATGGATCCAGCATGGTCAGCTGAAACTCGGGATTGGGTATGATCCCCTCATACATGCCGTTGACCGTGGCAAAGGTTGATGCACCCAGGCCAATGGGAAAACGGAACTTCCAGGCAACCATGACGCCTAACAGCGGAAGCAGGACCCGCTTGGCCGTAATATCCCCTGTGTTATCCAGGGTTGATAAAAACACCACCAAAATCGTGATCGCTGCTGTGGTCGGTATAAACTGGGCAAATATGGCGCCGATCAGGAAAAATGACGCCACCAGCAGCATACCCCGCCTTCCTTTAATGGTATTCATGACCGAACTGATCCTGGCAACCAGGCTGGTCTTTGTTAGTACGGAACTCAGGGCCAGCATGGGTGCGATCAGCACCACGATCTTATTTCCAAAACCACTGAACGCTGACTGGACATCCATGATCCCCGTCATTGCAAGGATCAGACAGCATGCCATGGTGGTAACTCCAAAGGGTACCTTGTGCAGTATAAATGATATCATCATAAACAGCGTTACCGCCAATACTATGTACATTTCCATTGTTTTTCTCCCCTGTGTTTATTTCATCAGTTCCCTTACCTGGCGTGTTCTCTCCTCAACAAACTCTGCCCACACCGTGTCATCCAGATACGGCTGGGCCTCATGGGTATACTGTCCTGCCCTGTCCACAATCTCAATCTGGTTGGGATGGCTTGGAAGGGCGATATCCACATGGATCCCCTTTAATTTTTCTGCATCCCTCAGGAACCTGGTCCTCAGATCCGGGGTCAGATAGGTACTGGAGGCATAATAGTCGTCATTCATTGTGTTGGCCCCCACGCCCCCATGCATGGCAACCACATACGTTTCCCCGTTCACAGGGTTTTTCTCCTCCCAGAAAAAGCTGGTGCATCCGATGGTATGCCCTGGGGTAAGCATGGTCCGGATGGATATGTCCCCTAATGTAACCGGCTCTTCATCTGAGTAAAAGGCATCCACTGTAAAATCCTGGGGATGAGAATCAGGATCCAGTACCAAGGTTTCCTTGGGACATTTCCGGTAAAATTCATAATCTTCAGAGGAGAGGTACACCGAAGCTCCCGTCAGTTCTTTCATGGCCCTGGCCGCCCCGCAGTGATCAAAATGAGCGTGGCTGAGAAGGATTTTCTTAATGTCCTCTGGTTTATATCCCAGCCGGTAGATGGAATCCACCAGCAGATACATGCTTTCCGGAATGGCTGTGTCAATCAGGATCAGTCCGCTGCCGGTATCGATCAAATAGCAGCCCACCCAGGTCTGTCCTGCTACATACCAGGTCCTGGGGGATACCTGAAACGGTTTGACGGTCAGGGCCCAGGGCTCATATGCCAGGGTCTTTACAGGATGGGGCGTTGGTTTTGTGCATCGAAATGCCATTTGTTATTCCTCCTATCTAGGTATGGGTAAATACGGATCACATTTCTCAACCGGCTTGAGTTATCTGTCTGTTTTGATTATAATGGAGACGTAAACTTATTTCAACTTATGCATTTTTATTATCAGACTTAATTAAATTAAGTTATACGCCTGCCTCTATTGCACCGTCCCTATCACAAATGATAAAAAGGAGATACCATGGACATTCATCAGATTGAAAACATCATCGCCATTGAGCGGGAACAGAGCATATTAAAAGCATCCCAAAAACTGTTCCTCACCCAGTCCGCCTTGAACCAGCAGCTTCTCCGCCTGGAAAAAGAGCTTGGCACCCGGCTTTTTGAGCGGAGGAAGACCGGCATGATCCCCACCTTTGCGGGCAGGATCTATCTGGCAACTGCCCATCAGATGGTGGATATGAAAAAAGAAACGTACAAGATCATCCACGATATTTCGGAGGAAAATACCGGAGAGATCTCCCTGGCATACACCCCTGAGCGTGGCTCCCTTATGTTCTCCTACGTCTACCCCGTATTTCATCAAAAATATCCCAATGTCACATTCCGCATCCAGGAAGCGCGGGTCAAGAAGATGGAGCAGCTGCTCCTGAAAAAGGAAGTGACCCTGGCCGGACTGACCTATTCAGGCAGCTTTAAAAACCCGGATCTGGAATACTTGGATATGGCGGAGGAACTGATGGTTCTGGGACTGCCCAAAAGCCACCCACTAGCATATCTGGCAGGGGAGAGGAGCTGGGAAACATTTCCCCAACTGGACTTAAAGCTTCTCAGAAACGAATGCTTTACCCTGATCTCCAAGGAGACCAGAATGCGCGACATGATCAACCTGGCCTTTGAGCAGGCTGGCTTTCATCCCAAGATCCTGTTTGAATCCACCAGCACCCTGACCGTTGTAAACATGGTAAAAAACCAGGTCTGTCCCGCATTCTTTCCTCAATCCTACGTGGAGGCCAATGCCCCTATTGTCTACTTCTCAGTCTCTCCCAGACAGAGCTGGATGCGGTGCATGGCGTATCTGAAAGGTACCTATCTTACAAGGCCGGAAAAGGCCTTTCTTAGGTTGTGTACTTTGTATACACAGGGAAAGCCGCTTGTGTAGGAAGGAGAGGGGCAGGCATGGTTTGCCCAGACATGACTTGTCTTTCTCTCTGCCGAAACGTAAAAAATTCCCGGGCGCTGCCTGACAGCTGCAGCGCCCGGGGATCTTCCGTGTCCTCTGTTCTTTTACTTATTCCTATAATACTCCTGCATTACATAAAAGGCTTTTTTGCGTGTCGCCTTGTCCATGGCAACCAGACCTTTGCTGTTTTTTCCTCCCTGCATGGGATGCTTGCGTATGGGGGAAATAAAATCAAACAGTACCCATGGGAACATACCCTGTATTCTTCCGTCCGTGTACCGGATCTGGTTTTCATATACCCGTTCCTGGTGTTCTTCCGTGAACAATTCCTCCGCTCCTCCGTGGTGGCCTGCTTTTGCACCTGCACCGGTCTCAGTAATGACCATGGGCTTGTCAATGGACGTGTTGTCAAGAATCACCTTCACACCTTCATAATCCCTGTAATACCAGCCGTAATATTCATTAAACGCAACCACATCCACAAATTCCGCCAGCCGGTCCTTTACACACATGGTATTCACATCTACCAGGCAGGCGGCGCTGGTCAGCCTTGTGGGATCATAATTCCTGCAAGTCTCTAAAAGCCCTTTCATAAAATCAAGGCGTGACTGGATATCCGGATTCTCATTGCCCACGCTCCAGATCACTACGCTGGCCCTGTTTTTGTCCCGGAACATAAGCTCTCTCATCTGATTTTCTGCATTGCTGTAAGTCTCTGGATTCTCAAAATCCAAGGCCCAGTATACGGGGATCTCTTCCCACAGCATCATTCCGGCCTGATCTGCAAGCACAGCCATCCTCTCACTGTGGGGATAATGGGTAAGCCGCAGTATATTGCAGCCCATGTCCTTGGCCGTGTTCAGGATCTCAAGGCGCTCCTCATCAGTCTGTATCCTGCCCCTGTTCCTGCTCTCCTCGTGGCAGCATACCCCCTTTAGATAGATCTTCCTGCCGTTTAGAAAAATATCCTTTCCATCACACCTGATCTCCCTGAACCCCACCCGGTCCTTGACTTGGTCTTCTAAACACCGCGCCTGAACCTCATACAGCTTTGGATGTTCGCAGTCCCATAATTGGGGGTTAGCCTGGACTACACATCTCGCCTCTCCCCGTTCATTAGTCAGAACTTCCCGGGATATTCCAAGCTCTTCGATCTTAAAATGACAGCAGGCTCCCTGCACCGGGGCATCCAGTTTTATTTTCAGTTCAATCCTCCCGTATGTACCGTCAGGTACAAGGGATGCTGTAAAATCTTTAATATACACGGCAGGAAGCCGGAACAGTTCCACTGACCGGGTAATTCCCCCATAATTGAACCAGTCATAATTCATGGACGGTACCTGGTCCGGTTCCCTCCTGTTATTAACAGTGATCACAATGTGGTTTATTTCCTTAAGATCCTGGGTCAGTTCCGTATAAAAAGGCGTAAATCCTCCCTGATGCCTGGACAGGAGTGTTCCATTCAGCCAGATCCTGCACTCATAGTTGGCTGCCCCGACCCGAAGTATGATCCGTTCCCCTTCCTTTTCCTTTGAATAGACAAAGGTCCTGGAATAAACCGCCTCCCCCTCATACAGCCAATACCTGTCATCCAGACAGTTCCAGCATCCGGGGACCTGTATCTTTTCCATGGATGAAAAATCCAGGTCCATGGGAACCTCCCTGCCCTGCTCATCTTTTCCAGAGGCAGAAAACAGGTTCTTTCTTGTTACGCTGCGAAACACATCCGGCGTAAACCCCCATACGCCGTCCAGGCTTTCCGGTTTCCGGTGATCTGTGTACACACAGGACTGGACTGTGGTAAATGCGATCTGATTTTTTTTGTCAAACTGAAAATCCAATATATCTTTGTAATCATCCTTCATCCGATCCATTTTCTTATCTCCTTTTTCTCATTGCCTTCTGCTGGCGGCCGCCGGAATAAAGCACTATCCCTTTACACTGCCCGCAGCAATTCCTTCCATTACTTTTCTTTGGGTAATTAAAAATATCAATACAACCGGCAGCGATATGGCGGTCGACAGTGCCGCGGTCATGGACAAATCAACTCCCAGATCCGAATTCAGGTTTACCAGCATGGCTGCCAGATTATAAGTGCTCATATCTTTTGACAGCATCAGTACCGGAAGCCACAGACCCCAGCTGGACAAAAATGATATAAGGGTGGCTGTGGTAAAAACAGGATACATGACCGGTGTGACAATTTTAAAAAATATCTGGAATTCCGTGGCTCCGTCTATAGTGGCGGACTCAATCAGGTCATAGGGAAGGGACTGGAAAAAATTCTTAAACAGGAAAAAGGGAAGGGCCGCTCCCCATGCGCCTGTGGAAGACGCCAATATGATCCCCCAGAAATTGTTGGTTCCATACAGCCCCAGCTGAACCACGATCACATACAGGGGTATGAGCAGCAGCACGGCCGGATACATCATGCTTACCGAAAAAGAGGTCTGGATCATGGAAAACCCCGGAAGGCTGCCCTTTCTGTACAGCGCATACCCGCCCAGGGATGTTGCCAGGACCACCAAAAGGGTGCTGCCCCCTGAAATAATGATGCTGTTTTTAAAGTAATGCCACAAGGAATTTCCGGATAATGTAAGAATTCCCTTCCATCCATTTAACACCCACTTTTGCGGGATCAGGGACAGCGGATACTGTATGATCTCCTGGTTGGTCTTAAATGAACCGAACAGCATCCAGAGAAATGGATACACCATAATAAAGGAAATTATGATCAGTACCCCATAAGCTATCCATGTTATGAATCTATTTTGTTTCATTTAACCGTCTCCCTACTGCTGAACCAACCAGTGTCAAAAGTGCTATTAACAAAAATAGAAATGTGGCAATTGCCGTGGCTGATCCGAAATCCATTTTCTCATATTTACTGTACGCATAATACGACAAGAAATTGGTTGCATAATTAGGCCCGCCAAAAGTAATGATCCTAGACACCGTGTATGTCTTTAAAAACTGAATGATTGCATAGACTGCATTCAGCATAAACGCCGGTTTCAGGGAAGGAAGAGTAATGTAGGCGTACGTCTGCCATCCGTTCGCCCCATCCGTGGTGGCGGCTTCATACATGCTTCTGTCTATCAGTTGATAATTGGTCAGGAATATAATGGTGTACAGACCCACATGCTTCCACAACTCCACAAAAGCCAAGACCCCAATGGCAAGGTTAGCCTCTGTCAGCCATCCCAGGGGCGAAAGCCCCAATATTTCAAGAAGGCTGTTCATGGCGCCGTTACTGTTAAAAAAGTGTTTCCATACAACAGCGCTGACCACGTCCGGTGTAATAAATGGAATAAAGATCGCCAGCTTGAATATGAGCTGGGCCCCCCGGCAGATCCCCTTATAATCCAAAAGCTGAGCCAGCAAAAGTGCCGCAACCATGTTGAGAGGAACACTTAAGGCAGTAAAAAGCAGGGTTACCTTCAGGGAATCCCAAAAATAGGAATCCCTGAACAGCTTCATATAATTTCCCAGCCCCACAAATACAGGCTCTGTCAATATGGTGTTGGTCTTAAAAAAGGAATAGAATATACTGCATATCATAGGATACACGCCAAATACAATGGATACCACGGCAAATACGCCGATGCAGCAATATAACATCCAATACTTTTTAAGGATCACCCCGCACTTGCGGTGCGGGATAATCTTCCGGGTTCCTTTCATCCATTAACCTCACTTATTTTCCTGAATCACTGCGTTCACATCCCCGTGCAGCTTTTCAATAGCGCTTTGTATACCGGCCTCATCCTTTGCGCTGAATGCGTTCATTAGACCCTTTTCATATGTTTCCAGCATATCCGGATAGTATGGGAATACGCCTACATAAGAATCGCTGGGGTAAATGGGGATGGTTGAGTCAAAAAAGATCTTTTGGTTCTTGCTCAGCTGCTCTGTATCCACAACACTGTAATCCATGCAGGAACCCATGGTATCAAAACTGGCTTTCTGCGCTGCCTCTGACAGGCAATAGGTTAAGAATACTTTTGCAGCTTCCTTTTCAGGCGCATTTTTAGGCATTGCGATCCCTCTTACACCGCCCAGGAACAGGCCGCCCTTTCCGCTTCCGTCAAATGTGGGCCAGGTCGTAACCGAATATTCGCCCACGCCGCTGTCCGGCTGGTCCCATCCCGCTGCATTCCAGTTGCCCACACGGAACATCCCCACGCTGCCGCTCTGTATCTTTGTATACATGGCTGAGAAATCCTCGTTGACAGCATCTTTGTCCCAGATGGCATCAGGCCCCGCATACAGCTGGATGATCTTCTCAAACTGATCTTTATGGGCTTCAATCCGGCTCTCAGGCACATTGTTGATCCATACATCCGAGGTTCCATTTCCTCCGGTAAGGAACAGGTTGAACGCCTGTCCCGGATCGGTTCCCAGGTGAAGGGTCCAACCGGATATACCTGCATTCTTATACTCCTTTCCCAGGGCCAGGAATTTATCAAAGGTGGTCGGGATCTTATCCTCAGTTACTTCCACGCCTTCCACATCAGTTTTGTATCCCAGACCGTTTACAGAACGGTTAATGGGAAATGCGATCAGCTGTCCATCAGCTGATATGATCTTCATGTCGCTGTCCGTCACCACATCATGGTTCTCAGATGCTGCCAGTACATCATCCAGCGCCTCAAATCCGCCCCCTGACTGCTGATGGGTCACCAGAAGCCGGGATGCCTCATTAAATATCAGGTCCACACCGCCTGTTGTGGTAACTGCCTGCAATGCTTTTGTTGTCAGTGTAGCATTGTCAAAGGTAATGGCATCAATGGAGTAGTTGGGATAATCCTTCTGCATCTCCGCCTCTGCCGCCTTAAAGAAAGGAAGCCTGGAATCATTCCCCTCATACCAGATCGTGATCTTTACAGGCTGGTCCGACTGTCCCTGTGCGCCGGCTGCCTGGGTGCCATCGGCCCGGGTGCCTGCCTCCTGTCCCCCTGCTGCCTGGTCTCCTGCCGCCTGCGTTTTTTCTGTCTGAACGCCCTCTGTCTTTGCCGGCTCCGAAGCGCCCTTTGCACATGCGGACAATGACATGGCAACCGCAAGCATCATAACTGCCAATCTGTGTTTTCTCATAATGTATCCTCCCTTTATTTGTTTTTAATTACACTCATTGCTTCTATAAGATCCATCATATAAACCCTGCGTTTCCCCTCGTGGATGGAGTCAAAGGATACGCCTGTGCCGTTTGGATCCCACCTGCAGTGCAGGTCGCATCTTATATCCATAGAGGAAAGATGGGGGGAATAAAACCTGCCGACCACCATGCCCCTTTTGCTGTTTATATGGTACAAATACACAGGTCTGTATTGATCCCTGTCCTGATAACCATCTCCGATCAGCCACTGTCCATCCGGGGAATAACTGCAGTGAATGTCCTCATGGAATAACGCCCTGTCATAGACCGCATAATCCTGTGTCTCATCCTGCATTACATACAGTCCGTCCCCCTCTGCGCAGTCCCCGTAAAGCATCAGTTTCCCCTGTTTTCCCCAGTAGTAATGGGAAGCAAAGGTATAGGGACGGAGCTTGTAAATATTTCCGCCAAGATCGCTGGTCCCCAGCCCTGTCCGCCACATTCCGCCCGGCTCAGGGAAAAACCTTACCAAAAATAAAAAGCGGTCCGACTCCTGGTTAAAGGTAATGTGGTTGATAACGATCTTCCTGTCTATGTGATGTCCGTTCTCCCAGTTATAGATCCGGTCCAGCTGTGCATATGTAATAATCTGTTTTGCCTGCCCGCTCTCCATATCTACCAGGAATACCCCGTCTTCCTCAGGCGCATTTTGATCCTTCCAGGCATCCACTTCATTGCAGTATCCGTATCCGGCCCTGAAATCATATACGCGGTTCATATTAATGGACAAACCCCATTTCCCATCCGCAGATACATTGGCCAAGGGCCGTTGAAGCATGCGTTCCTTTTTGCTGTGGATATTCTTTACCACAGCCCGGTAGCCATGATCCGTATAAACATTATAGATAATCTCATCCGGATTCACCGGATTCCACTGAAGCATTGCGCCCTGCTGGAAATTCCAGGACCTGGTTAACGCCACTGGACTGAATACACCGGTATCCATGTCCAGGCTCCCCAGTTCACATTCGTCCTCTCCAGTGGGAAGACGGTCCATAAACGGGACCCGGTGACATAGATGAAGCTTCCCGTCAGGGTGGAATGCCCTGTTGTCATAGTAGCCAAAAAAATACTGCCCCCCATCATCCGGGGAAATCCTCCGGACTTTGATATGATTTGCATCTAATATACCATTCATTGTAAATTTCTCCTCTTTTTGGAGTTTTCAAATATTATACATTTCTCCCTTGACTTTCATATCTTTTTACCATAATATTAGTTTATACCATAAAACTCCCCCTACATTTTATACATATTTTCTATGGATATCCATGTATTCTTTATCTATATCACTACTATATAGTAATCTCCTTTGTATTTCAATTCACAATATACCCATATAATTGTATATTCAGACCATTTAAATTTTACAATTACTAACCCAAATCAGGAGATTATGTAAACGGAGGTCTTATATGGATAATTTCAGCATTGTAACAGGAGCCATGATCCAGCTCTCAAGTCCTTTCCGGCTGATCCATGTGATCAAACGCTTGCCGGACTTTCAGCTCCGCCCCCACAGCCACAACTTTTTTCACATTATATTTGTCACATCCGGTACATTGGAAGTAGACATCAAGGGGAGTACCCACATTATACATGAGAACCATGCGGTCATACTCCCGCCCTATGTCCCGCATGCATTAAATTCCAAGAAGGGGTATTGCCAGATCGGCGTGGACATCTTTGACACGGAGGAAAACGATCTCTGCGCCCTTTTGAATCAGACCTTTCCCTCCGGTTTTTCCATTGTTAAGATGCATCTGCTCCCCACCCATTTTGAGGAGATGATCAAGTCCGTGCGTGACCTGACTAAATTAAACCTGCTGAAACTTCAGAACAATGCAGAAGCCCTGGTGCTGTCTTTTATTGAACAGGCATCTGATACAGCGGACAAAAGCTTCAGGGACCGGTTCCTGGATATGATCGCCCATGATGATGGACTGACCTTCACCCTGCCCCAGATGTGTTCCTATCTGAACATCAGTAAAACCCATCTGGAACGTTTGGTCCATGATGAGTTTGAGTGCAGCGCTGTTGAGTATTATAATAAGCTGAAGATCATGAAAGCCTGCTTTCTACTCCAAAATTCCGAAAGTTCCATCCGGGATATCAGTGAAAAGCTGGGTTTTTATGATGAAAGCCACTTTACCCGTTTTTTCAAAAAAAGCATGGGCATTACACCGTCTAATTACCGCAATACTTCCAGAACACCTTTGTAGGACTATTGTTAGATCAATATTAAGGAACCTTTATCAGATGTGTACAGCACAATATATTAAAAAGGGAATTTCAGAAATATACCAACCTTAAGGCATGGTATCATAGAGCAGATATTAGATGCTTGAACCTGTATCTGGTATGCATTTTACAGAATCCTGTCTTAATAGAAATGATTGGAAAGGAAGAAATCAGATTATATGGCATGTACCGCAGGTTTAAGTCACATGGATAAAATACCAGTTTATCCTCTGGACGCAGCACATGCCGGAAATTGCATCATCTCTGTCTCCTAAAGGGAGATGATAGTAGACATTGAAAAATCATCTACTTTATTATCACCAAAATGGACATTTTCCCGGATTCACCAGTAAAGGTCGGTCAGTGTATTTTTAGCCCGGTTCAGCCAGTAGCTCCACATTCGTTCTCCGTCTTCCGGAGAAAGCATCGTTTCCGTGGCCGCCCGCCCTTCCTCCTCTGTCAGGTATCTGGGGCTGCCAAGCTGCATGGCCTGGAACTGGGAAACAGCGTTATCCCTGAGGACCGTACATCCGGTAATCAAGTTGATAGCATTCTCTCCTATGACTACGACCCCATGTACGCCTATAAAAGCGGCCCGGCAATCTCCCAATACCTGGGCCAGCTTTTGGCAGACCTCACGGGTATTAGCCAACAGGCCGGAATTCACCGTAGGATTGTGAAAAGCGGGGATTCCCTTGTAAAACATGCCGGCAGTCTGAGAGATAGGGCGCAAAGGCGTCCCGGTGGAAGAAAACGGAATCAGCTCTTTGGCATGGTTATGGCAGATCGCATTGACATCCGGCCTGACCTTATAAATTTCACTGTGCATTAAAATTTCCGTAAAATGCTGGAATTGTTTGTTGGAAACTACATTTCCGTCTAAATCAAGTTCCATAATATCCTTCCGGGTAACTAATCCTGGAGCCATGCGGCGTGATTGAAAAAAGGTGTTGGGGTTTTCCGGATTTCTTACGCTAACATGCCCGTAGGCATCCAAAATTCCTTCATTGGCCAGAAGGCGGTTTACAATGACGCACTGCTCTATAGCTTCCTGGGCCGTCCGGGGATTTGGATTAAAAGATATCATATTTGAAAAAACAGCCATTTTATATTCCCTTCTGGTATTAGTCTGAATTACGAAGCGACTGATACCTGTTTTTTAAATTGCGTTTTTTGATAATTTTACTCACATGGTTTTTGACCGTATAAAGGGAAATGTGAAGTTCATCGGCAATTTCCCGGTTTGTCTTACCGCAGCGCATAAGATTATAAATGGCAACTTCCCTGGAGGTCAGCGTTTCTCCTGATTTTGACCCGGATAACAGTTCAAACAGTACAGGAGCCAGGGCGGCAGAAACGCCGTACTCCCCGTTAGCTACATGGAAAAGACCGTTTTCAAATTCATTAAAAGATGCACTCTTCAAGAAATAGCCTTTGACACCGTTTTCCGCTGCAAAGGCGATTTCTTCAGGAGAATCACAGTCTGTCACAGCTACAATACAGGTGGTTGGAGACAGACTTTTTATATGTTTCAGAATATCAGGATGATTCCGCTTATTGGTAAAAGGGTCAACCAGCAGAATCCCCGGCTGATGCTTGGATAGAATTTCAAAACCTTCCTTAACATCACCTGTTTCATACAGGACGGAAATCCAGGAAATGGAAGAGAGCAGCCTGCAGATACCTTTCCGGAACAATTCCCGTTCTTCTATAATTGCAATACTACATTTCATGTCTGCATCCTATCTTCAAAGTTTTCTCATGCCTACTTCTTTTATTCTATCAAGAACTATCTTTTTGTCAACTTTCTATAAAATAAACCGCTAAAAATAGTTCCAAAGAACTAAAAAAAATAGCTCTTTTTCACAAGGTAGAGCTATTTAGAAGGCAGGCTTTATCAGGTACAATAGAATTAATAAATAACATGAGTTCTATAACTAAGGAGGGGGATATATGAGTGTAGGACAAATATCACTAATGCTAGGGGTTTTCTTTATTATTACTATTATTATCAGCTTTGTGAAAAAGGTAAATCCGGGAATTGTAGGATTATCCTTTGCCATTATTGCAGCCATTGCCACAGGTACAAAGTTCAAAACACTGCAGGCGGGATTTCCAGTCAACGTTGTGCTTACATTATTTTCTATCAGTCTTTTCTTCGGCTATTTTATTGACAATGGCACAGTACACTGGATCGCCCGAAAAATGCTGTATGTTACAAAGGATGTGCCTAAGATGATGCCTTTTATCTTCTTCTTTATTGCTTTAGTGCTGGGCAGTATCGGCGGAGCAAACATGGTTGTCTTTTCCGTAGCAATTGCATTCCCGGTAGGAATGGCAAGCGGAATGAAAGCATGGGAAACAGGAGCTATCTGTTTAATCGGTACCCAGTGTGGCTCTTATCTGCCTTGGGGTACTCATGGCTCTACGGCAAGAGCCATTATTGAAACCATGAACGATGGAGCCTGGGCTGACGTATCTATGAGGCTAAACTGGAAATGGTGGTTTACATCCTTTATTGTTTACATAATTGTAGTCATTGCATTTTACTTTATTTTCCAAAATTATAAGCTGAAAAAAATTGAAAATGTGGAACAGCCCGGAAAACTGAACCATGTACAACAGTTGAGCCTCATCCAAATCGGAATCGTACTGTTGCTTGTAATTTCTATGCCGCTTCTGGCAAAGAAAATTGACAACCCCTTATTTAAGGCAATTGCAGGTATGTGTGACGTTGTGCCTCTTTGCTTGGTAGGTTCTCTTATGAATATGCTTTTAGGCCTTGGAAATGAAAAATCCATTATAAAAAATCTGGTTCCCTGGAATACCATTTGCATGGTTTTTGGAATGGGTATGCTGGTAAACCTGGCCAGTACCTTAGGCGTATTTGATTATCTGACAGAAGTTGCAGAAGGTATCCCTGCAGGCCTTGTAGGGCCGGTATTCCTTTTGATTGCAGGAGTAATGAGTTTGTTCTCCAGCTCCCTGTCTGTCGTCTATCCCACGGTACTTCCAATTGCAGGCTTGTTTGCCATGAATTATGGTCTAAATCCGGTCATGGCCCTGTCTGTATTTATAATCGGTTCTGCTACAACAGCAATGTCACCTTTATCCGGTGGAGGCGGCCAGATTATGGGAGCGTGTACAGAAGATATCTGTGATAATCAGATTATGTTTAACAAGCTGTTTCTGACAGCATTTTCCACTATGATTATTCTGTTTATAGAAGCATGCATAGGCTTGTTCGGAATCTTTAGCCTTTAATAGAAAATGCTGTTGAACTCTTTCATGATATTTGATTTTTATGCAACTTAATAATGTATTAATTTATAAGCAGCCATAAATATATTGTAGTAGGAGGTAATGACTATGTATACATTTGAACCTGACAAATTACGCAAACCGATTTCCGATGCAACCCTGGAAAAAAGATGGGACATGGTACGTGAAGAAATGAAAAAAGAGAATGTGGATGCCCTAGTTATCCAAAATGAGCACCGATACCGCAATGGTATGGTGCGGTATTTTACAGACATCGGTTCCCTTTCCAATCCAGTTACAGTATTTTTCCCTATTGATGACGAAATGACCGTCTTTGCCAACGGAGGCGGCCACAGCCTGTCTCAGACTCCAGCTTATGGCTGCAGAGGCGTAAAGGACCGTATCGGTGTGCCTATTTTCCCTACGTACGTACCGGAATTAAGCACTGCTGATGCAAGGGGCGTAGCTGATCTGATCAAAAAGAGAGATGATAAAAAAATAGGTTTGGTACGTATTGGTTCCATGCTGGGCAGTTTCTATCAATACCTTACCGAGGCATTGACAGGCCAGGTAGAATTTGTAGATTTTACAAATGCCATTGATGAGTTGAAGGCAATAAAAAATGAAGAAGAAATCGAAATTCTGCGTCTGTCTGCAGAGCTTCAGGACTATGTAATGAATGCCATTCCGTCCTTTCTAAAACCAGGCATGTATGAATATGAGCTTCGCAGCCATATTATCCATCTTCTGACTAATCAAGGAAGCGAAGAACAGTTGATTATGATCGGCTCCGCACCTTTGGGACAAAAAGCCGGGCATAAAGCTCATTTCTATCAAAACCGCAGAATCGAAGCAGGAGATGCAGTTATGGTTATGCTGGAACCCAATGGTCCCGGCGGATTGTGGGTAGAACTGGGCAGAACCTTTATTTTAGGCGAACCGGATGAGACATTGCAGAAGGTCTGGGATGATGCGGTAAAAGCTCAGCATTATACAGCTTCTCTTCTGAAACCGGGAGCTACCTGTGGAGAAATATATGATAAGTACAATGAATACGTAGAACATATGGGATATGCAAAGGAAACTCGCATCCATGCCCACGGTCAGGGTTACGATCTAATGGAACGTCCGGGAATACGCGGCGAAGATCCAATGGTCATCAGACCGAATATGAACATTGCCATCCATCCTACATTTGCGAAAAACGGAGCTTATGCCTTTGCCTGCGACAATTATCTGACCACAGATGCAGAACCGGTACGAATCCATAAGACCTCCCAGGAATTAATCAAAGTAGTTCATTGCTAACGATTTACCGCTGCCACCGGTACAAGCAGAAAGCAAAGCAGACTGCTGCACCGGTGGCGGTACCGAAGGAGAAAAAGAATGAAAAACTATACGGTTTTTATTGCCGATGATTATAAGATTCCGGAGATCATGGATGAAATTGCCGTCCGTCTGGAGGAAAAAGGTATTCATGTTATACGGGGACCAAAAACAAAAAAGGGTAAGCGGCTGATGTACCCTAATGAAAGCCTGGAAGAGCTGTTTGGAAATGCAGATGTAGCTATGTTCAGTTCCCGAAGCATCTGTGACAACCGCATCATAGAGATGGCTCCTAAACTTCGGGGCATTGTAAATCCAACCATTGCTGTTGATACGATAGATGTAAAACTGGCTACGGAAAAAGGAATTTTAGTGGGAAACGGAGCAATTCCTGAAAACTATATTGAAATGTCAGAAGCCACCGTTATGCTTATGCTCATGTTGATGTATGACCCCTTTAAATCTATGCGTCTTCTGAGGGAAGACCTGCCGGAACCATCTCTTCATGAGCATTGGGCTAGAATGATGTATAAAAAGACTGTAGGACTTCTAGGCCTGGGACGTATCGGAAGAGAGGTTGCAGACAGGCTGGCCGCCTGGAATATGGACATTATTGCGTATGATCCTTATATTGACAGGAAGAATGTGCCGGATTATATAGAGATGGTAGATTTGGACACTCTATACGCCAGAAGTGATATTCTTGGGGTATTCCTTATAGTTACAGATGAAACGAGAGGAATGATTAACGGAGAGGCTTTTGGAAAAATGAAGGACGGAGTACGTTTTGTGAATACCTCCAGAGGACAGGTGGTTGACGAAGATGCACTGGCCGAAGCACTGAAGTCAGGCAAAGTAGCCAGTGCAGCCCTTGACACCTTCCAGGTAGAGCCACTTCCTAAGGACAGCCCTCTCAGAAAAATGGACAATGTAATTTTGACACCTCATATTGTAGGCCATGCTTTGGAATGCCAGCTAAAGCTGCCTGAAGCTGCCGTAGAAAATATAATGAACATTCTGGACGGGGTACCGCCAAAATATCTGGTAAATCCAGGTGCACTGGAAAAATTTCAGGAAAGAATAAAATAGGTGCTCTGCCTGCGAAGATTTCTCTAAGAGTAAAATTAAATAAAAAGATGCAGAATACGCGGATGGCCTTTATCTGTCTCCAATAAAGACTGCCTGGAGACAGATAATATCAGTTATTTTCCGCATTTCCCTATTTCCCACTCCCCATAAACATCCCAATATCATCAATGATCTCTTTCAGACAATCTTCCAACACCACGTTCTGGTACC
Organism: Enterocloster citroniae; assembly: GCF_040545455.1. Classification (NCBI taxonomy): domain Bacteria; kingdom Bacillati; phylum Bacillota; class Clostridia; order Lachnospirales; family Lachnospiraceae; genus Enterocloster; species Enterocloster citroniae. The sequence continues at coordinate 77,136 of NZ_JBEPLZ010000015.1, forward strand.
ATTTTTCAATTCCGCACCGCTCCAGGTTTTCCAGCTTAAAATCTTCCTCATCCGCCAGGAACCTGCGGCACATTTCCTTGTACCGCGGCACCTTCTGCTGTTCTTCCCGCTCCAGGGCCCGCCTCAGTCTCAGCCCGTCTTCCACGTGAATGTAGAGGGGGACCAGTGCCTCCGACCCGTAAAACAGGCGCATTTTTTCGTAGGACTCCAAAGTACCCATGACCAGGTAGAAACCATGTTCCAGATCGATCTGCCCGTCATCCACTGTAAAATAGTTCCATGGCCCATACACCGTATCATAGGTCCTGCACTCGATCAGAGTACCATTTTCCCGGCACTGCTCCAACCGACCGTCATCCACAAAGAAATATTCCACGCCATCTGTTTCCCCGTCCCGGATGGGGCGGGTGGTATACATACGCACGGTCTTAAGCTCCGGCATCCTGGCATGAAGCTGCTTGTATATGGTATCTTTTCCCGATGCGCTTTTTCCCATTACATAAAATATCTTTCCCATTTCATTCTCCGTCTTTATATTCAGTACTTTTACTGTCCCATATCAGTCTGTTGTTTTCACTGCCTTCAAATACGTCAGTTCCTGGTCCTCAGGCCCCTGCACCGGCAGCTTTTTATCCATATATTCCAATATGATATCCAATGCCCGCCTGCTGATCCATTCCCCCGGCGCCACAATGGGGATACCCGGCGGATAGATATAAATAAATTCCCCGGAAATGCATCCGGCACTGTCCTTCAGCTTTACGTCATGCAGTTCCCCGTCCATGGCATCTGCTATGGTCATGGCCGTGTCGCTCCGCATACTGTATACACTGCTGGCCGTAGTGTCCCAGGATACCGGTTTCAACCGGCTGTCAATCTCACACAGGGCGTCCCCCAGCCGGCTGAGCCCTTGGTCATTGTCCATGACCGTGCTGATGGCTGTCACATAATCCGCACCGCACATCTCCATCTCCAGCCTGTACACCCTTCTCAGTATATCATCCAGCATGGCGCCTGTAAAACAGGGAAGGGAATCGCTGCCCGGCCCGGCCCCTGACACGCTGCCTGGTCCTCTCCCTTGGCCGCTCCCCGGTCCGTTATCCCCCCTGTTTATTCCGCTGTTTATTCCGCTCTTTTCCCAGCCGGTCGCATCCGCCAGCGAAGTCCCTCTGGTAGATAGTACGATCTTGGAACAGTCCAGGTCAAATATACCGCTGGTTCCCTTCAGGTCCAGACCCGCAAGGCGCAGGCATTTAAGGCCCGAAAGCCTCTGCCTCAGCGTTCCAAGCCTCTGGCTGTATGGTTCCAGGTCCATGTGCTCCATCTGATAGATACTGTTCTCAATACTGGCCATCAGCACATAGGAGGGACTGGTGGTCTGCACCATGTGAATATAGCGGTCGATCTTTTGTGCATTGGCATAGCAGCCTCCCTCCGGCCGGTTGTTCTTAATATGAAGCAGTGCGGTCTGGGTCAGGCTGGGCATGGTTTTGTGCACACTCTGGATCACCACATCCGCTCCCAGATCCAGGGCGGAACACGGGAACATTTCCCCATACCTGAAATGTGCGCCGTGGGCCTCGTCCACAATAAGCGGAAGCCCTGCCCGGTGGACCACCTGGGCAATTCCTCTGATATCCGACACCACGCCCTCATAGGTGGGTGAAACGATGAGAACCGCCTTGGTATCCATGTACCGCCTTAGCATCTGATCCACATCCTGGGGCGTAATCCCTCCCTGTATCCCCAATCCGGGAACCTCCTGTGGATAAACATAGGACGCTTTCAGCTGGTTTAAAAAGATTCCATGATACACGGCCTTATGGCAGTTCCTGCTCACCAGGATCCGGCCGCCTCTTGGAACCGTTCCGCATATGGCCGACAGAATACCGCTGCTGCTGCCGTTTACAAGGTAATACGTCCTGTCCGCACCGTATACACCGGCCGCCCATTCCATGGATCGTTTCAGTATTCCTTCCGGATGGTGGAGATTATCAAATCCGTCAATCTCCGTTATATCCACTGTAAAGGGATCCGGGAATCCCATGCTTCCGGTCCGCTTATGGCCGGGCATGTGGAATGGGTACATATTGGTTTTCCCATACCTTACCAGGCGGTTGACCAGCAGGTCTTCCCTTTGCATTTCCCTTTGCGTTATCTTTTTCATTTCCATGCTTTTAACCTGCTTCTGGGTGCCAGACGGATCAGGCTGTCCGACATCTCTTTATGATTCCTGATGACCAGTGTCTTTTCAGGATAACATTCCTGTATCTCCCTGTACCTATTCTTATATTTCCGGCTTCTTCCATTCCTCAGGATCCACATGAGGAATGGAAGATCCATCTTTTCCTCACATCCGTCCGCAATGGAATCCCTCACCCTGCCCCGGTACATTACATAGCGGCGCATGGCCTGCCACAGACAGATCCTTCTGGGAAAATCCATGAACACGATCAGATCCGCCTCCTTCAGTCTCCGCTCCTGGCACAGACCGGAATAATTTCCGTCAATGATCCATCCGTTCTCCCCGTTCTCATCCAAAAAACCGGAGACGGTCCGCCTGGCATCCTCAGGATCGCGCTCCCTCCATCCGGGTTCAAAATTGATCCTGTCCAGATGCAGGACCGGGCACTGGTAGATCCGGCCCAGTTTCTTGGCCAGTGTGGACTTGCCGGAACCGCTGTATCCTATAACTGCAACCTTCATTCCCATACCTCCCTGTGTGACATGATCCGATCAAGCGTTTATTACCATATCATAGTATACATGAAAACCCATTGGATTCAAAGAGTTTTAATCAATAAACAGCGCCGTCCACTGACGTTACCCTTAATAAACAAGGGAACGCAGGCAAACGGCATAATAAATATGGGCGTCACTGCTCACAAGTACGGGGACCCTGTATTTCTTGCACAATGACAGCATGGCCAAAAATTCCGATGACGGTATTTCCAGCAAATCAGACCACAAGATCATGGCTCCTGGATATCCTCATCTTAACCCTGATGCACCAGCAGACCGGAAGCGCTGACAGCAGCCGGTATCCGGAAAGCCTTCGGGCCAGGTATGCATCCCTTATAAAGCGTTAACGGTTCTGAAGGTTGAAAAAGGGAAAACCGTTTCTCTCCGGTTTTCCCCCTCGATCATTACTCCTGCACCTGCACCCACAGCTTTCTTGCCTTCAGCGCAGAGAAATTACAGGTTCTAAGCCCCATGGCTCCATTGTCAACATAATCATATATGCGGGCGTACCTGCGCAGGAGTTCATCCCTTTTTTCCAGGTCCTTAAGACCGGCCACCACAGGCGCGGCATCCGATGACAGCGCGGCAAAGTATCCCAGACCTTCCTCCCCCTGGCACGCACCGTGCTCCACATTGTATCGTGCAATGACATAGTCTGGTTTTATCCATGCAAATCCCAGATAAAATACGCTTATGGCCACCAGGCAGAACCGGAACAGCGGGAATGCGCGGTTGAATATCAGCAGCACCACACCTGCCATCAGAACCACCAGCATGGCCAGAAACCACAGTACCAGCACCCGCAGAAACGTGAGATGGTACTGCTGTACATAAAGCATCATCCTGTATACCGCCGATGCGATCATCACGTAGGTACAAAGGCTGATCACCAGAAGTATGGCTTTTAGCAGGACATGTTCCCTGCAATATTTAATGCACATCAAAACCATGACCAGGTTTAGGACCGCCACAAACAAAAGCTGGAAAAATCCCTGTCTTGCATAGTCCGAATAGGTCATCCCCCAGGGCAGGCTCCCCCGCCCCATGAACAGATATACGATCTGAATGCCGCAGAATACCAGATAAACGGCTGCGATCATGGACATGAAGCTGATGGCAGCCACAGGGGAACAGCACTGCCTGTCAGCCGTATCATCGCTTATTTCCCCGGCCCATGCGCTGCATACCAGGCAGTACAGGGTAAGTGTCCATGCAACGGCCTGAAGCGTCACAAGAAACAGGGTGAACGGGTTTAAAAATTCCTCTATGACCGTATCCAGCATATTCTGGAATACCATATCCGCACTGGCAAGCAGAAGGCTGAGGATGATCATGGCAGGGACCGCCGCACACACGCCTGCCAGGAGCCTTAACACAGTCCTGTATTTCCTGCTTTTAATGGATCTGATAAAATGGATCAGATGGGTAAAGGGACAATATATCATACTCAGCGCCTGGGCCAGATAGATAAGGATGGACGTAACATATTTTCCCACATTCCATTTCCCGTCCTCATGGAACTGGTGGAGGATAAAGATACAGAACAGCAGCACCATGGCAAGACGGTTCATATGATACCCCACCACTACATTGGTGGTAAAACAGGTGGACAGCCCGATCAAGAAGGTTACTGCCCCCAGGAACAGGGATCCTTTTTTGATCTTCACCTTTATCCTTTTTAGCACAAGGAATATGACACCGTAGGAAACCGCGGCAAACACAGGAACGGCAATCCCCAGCGGGTTGTGATACAAGCAAAAGCTGGCCATGATTCCATAAGCAATACTGAGAATGCCCAAAAATCCAAAATCATTTCCCAGTTCCCTAAGCCTCACTTCCCGCCTGGACAGCGCACGCCGGTCCGCCATAGATACCTGCCCGCCTGCATATCCGCCCTCCCGCCCCTCTGCCGCATCTGTCTGCCCCTGCACCGGGGGCGTCTTTTGTATCAGAATCTCATCATACATCAGGGTCATCTCCTTTCTCAGGTTCATATATGAGTATATCCCCGGGCTGGCAGTCCAGCGCCCTGCAGATTGCCTCCAGGGTAGAAAAGCGGACCGCCTTTGCCTTGTTATTCTTAAGGATGGACAGGTTTGCCATGGTGATATCCACCTCTGCAGCCAATTCCTTAAGACCTTTTTTTCGTTTGGCCATCATAACGTCCAGATTAATCACAATTCCCATGATATCCCTACCTTCCTATATAGTCAGATCATTTTCCTCTTTTAACCGAACCGCCTGCTCAAATACCTGGCACAGCACAAAACAGAACAGTCCTGCAATGGAAAATACAATGATCACAACAGCCGTGGCCGGGGTGGTTGCCAAAGGAAGCCTGACCAGGGACAGGGCCGCCAGGAAAAAGCTTAACTTTCCTATACGCTTCAGGGAATCGGCATTTTCCATCACAAAAGCGCGGTCCGCCAGCACTGTGTCAAACATCTTCCTCAGCTCCAGCACGATCAGAAGACAGAGGATTCCGGAGCCAATATACAGGATACACTGGGGTATATAGTGGATCCGGAAGGACTCCATATACTTCCCCACATAACGAAAAATCACGGGAATCCCCAGGGTAACCCCAAAACCGCCATAAAACATTACGTCCAACAACCATTTGGTAAACCGAACAAGACGAGTATTCATACCACATCCACCTTCCTAATATCATTATCTACAGTATTCACTATAGCACCTAAATTATTAATTATCAATATTATTTTATCGTTTATCAATAAATTAATATTGATTGTAGATAAATATTAAGAATCTTGTAAAAAACCGCTGTATGTTGTTCCAACAACATACATACGCGGCCTTCCATGGTATACTTATGTCAGAAAAACAAACGATTATCTTACCCTCAGTGGTTAAGGGTACCATCATTAAATTAAAAACAGGAGGATCTATTATGATAAGAAGAATTATTAAGATAAATGAAGAACTCTGCAACGGATGCGGCGCATGTGCGGCCGCATGTCATGAAGGCGCCATCGGTATGGTTGACGGCAAGGCCAGACTTTTAAAGGATGATTACTGCGATGGCCTGGGAGATTGCCTGCCCACCTGCCCCACCGGCGCCATTACATTTGAGGAAAGGGAAGCCGCTGCCTATGATGAGGCTGCTGTAAAGGCGCGCATGGCACAAAAAAAGCAATCCGCTGTAAACAGGGACCGCAGTGACGCTCCTCTTCCTTGCGGATGCCCGGGCACCCAGTCAAAGTCCATTTCCAGACCTGCCGGGAAACCGGCGCAGGAGGCATCCCCCTCACAGGCCCACGATCCTGACTCCATGGAAAGCAGGCTGTCCCAGTGGCCGGTGCAGATCAAGCTGGTCCCGGTCCAGGCCCCCTATTTTAAGGATGCCCGCCTTTTAGTTGCTGCCGACTGTACTGCCTTTGCCTATGGTAATTTTCACAATGACTTCATAGCCGGCCGCATCACCCTGATCGGATGTCCCAAGCTGGATATGGTAGACTACGCGGAAAAGCTGACCCAGATCATCCGTCTCAACGATATAAAGGATGTAACCATTGTCCGCATGGAAGTGCCTTGCTGCGGCGGGCTGGAGAACGCGGTCAGGAACGCCCTTCAGGCCAGCGGCAAGTTCATTCCATGGCAGGTGGTCACGGTCAGGACGGACGGTACTTTAAAGGAGTTGTAAAGAACAGTTTTATGTATAATGCCGGTCATAAAACCGGCATATTTTTTTGTGGTATGGGCTGTGTGCCCTGTGCTCCGGACATATAAAAACATTTCCCGGGAATTGAAATAATAATTGACATGTCAACTATACTGCTTTATACTTATATTAGAATTGTGATAACTATACTTGTCAATATGTCATTCGTAATTGTAGCGCCTTTGAAGACTTTGGCAGCTTATCAAACCTAAAATCCAAAAGCTTAAAGGAGCGTTTATTATGTGGACAAAAAAGGATCGAGTTTTAGCAGTATTAAATGGTGAGCTGGCAGACCGCCCGCCTGTTTCGGCATGGCGTCATTTTGTTGATAAAGAGCACAGCGGGTCTGCACTTTTTGTTGAAGCCATGCTGGACTGGCATCATACGTATGACTGGGATTATGTCAAGCTGCAGCCAAGGGCGTCTTACTATGAGGAAGCCTGGGGCGGCGTATTTGATTTTGATAACTATGAAGGGGTTCTTCCCAAATGTGTAAAAGGACCCATCGGCTGCGCAGAGGATCTGGAAAAGATTACTGTACTGCCCGGAGATCACGGCCCCTTTGCAGAGCAGATCGAGACAGTGAAAGCAATACAGGAGGGTGTGACTGACGGCGCTCCTATTTTCCAGACCATGATGTGCCCCACCAGTATCCTGCAGAAACTGTGTGCGGTAAACCCGATCGGACGTTACCGTGCTGCCAGCCGTGATGATCTTATGGTTACACTGATGCACGAGCAGCCGGATCTGGTACACCGTACCTTAAAGAATATCACCGATACCATGGCGGCTTACTCTCAGAAGATGATCGACAACGGGCTGTTCGGCGTATTTTACGGCGCAACCGGCCTTTCCCGTTCCACCTACCTGACAAAGGAGGAGTGGGAAGAATTCGTAAAACCCTACGACCTGATGTTGATGGAGGTACTGAAACCCTGCAAGATCATGGTGCATGCCTGCGGACTGGAAGTCAATCCGGAGTATTTTGCCCATTATCCCATTGATATCCTGCATTGGCCGGAGAGCGCAACAGGCAATCCTTCCCTGGACAGCGCGCCTTTATGGCTGGATAAATCCATAACGCCTATGGGCGGCTGTGACGAGAGGCTGTTCGGACAGCATAAGGCGGAGGAGATTGGCGCCGCAACCAGACACACCTTAAAACGCATGAAGGAAATACCGTTTATTTTAGCTCCGGACTGCTCTCTGGCCCTGAATACCTATGATGATGAGCTGAGGGCATTTATTGCAGCCGCACACGAATAAGACTGATCTGGCATATCTTCCGGCTATCCTGCTTTTACGTACTGTGCCTTGACGTCTTCGGTGCCTGAATAACAGGACAGTGATGAGAGAGGGGATAGTTGATGATAACCGAAGATAATATTTCTTACATACCAAAATATGTTCAGATACAAAATTATATCCTGCAAAAGATTAAAGACGGCATCTTTCTGCCCGGTGACAGGATTCCATCGGAAGCGGAGTTCTCCAAGCAGTTTGATGTCAGCCGGATCACGGTCAACACTGCCATCAAGGAGCTTGCAAGCGCAGGGGTGGTGGAGCGGATCCAGGGAAAGGGAACCTTTATCCTTTCGCCTGATAAGAACGGCGACAAACAGCCCTTTGCATTTGCCAGCGAAATCAAGATCGAACCCTTTGAGCAGTCGGCCCACCGGCCTCATAAGCTGCTTGAGCACGGCATTATACAGGCCGGTCCGGTGCTGTGTGCCAAACTCAACCTGGATCAGGGAGCTTATGTGTATAAGATCGTGCGCTGCGTGTGTCAGGACGGCCTGCCCATCGAGCTGGATTATAACTATATTCCTCTTTCCGTATGCAGCAACCACACCTTTGACAGCGAGGCGCTTGAACGGATATTCCTGCACGAATATGTGCGCAAATATTTCAACAAAAAGCCTACCCGTTTAAAGATCTTTATCAACACACAGATCACCAGGGATATGGACATCTCCCCTCTTAAATTGGAAAAAAATGCGGAACTGTTTACATGGGATAATTTTGTATACAAAGATACCGAGGTCCTGGCTATCACCACTACCGTTTGTGCATCACAGTTAAATAAGCCATTTATTACATTAGAATTTTAAAGCTTAAGGCAGGGCCGTAATGGCGCCTGCCTTTTTTGTATCCAGCCCTGTTTTCCTTCTATTTTCACTCCTGTTTGATACACTCCCCCTCCTGTATTTCCTGACAATTCATCAAACTGCCCAAATTAAAGCCTGCCAATTGTGCAACATTACAAAAATAAAACTTTTTGTTTACTTTCATTAGGATAATGTGTATAATGAATCCAGGTTGATAAGTTGCTAATACATATATTTGTTATGTCTACTTTACATATCCAGAAAAAGATAACAAATCGTTCATAAAAGGAGGTTAACGGCTGAGTTTTTAATAACAGCGGTGAGACCGGATCCAGAAGATTCCGGATCGCGTCAGGTATCTGCTTCAGATGCATTTTAAAGGGGGATTTTATTATGTTCAGTCAAGCAATACTTCTCAAATCGATCGGCGGCAAAATTTTAGGTGTCCTGGATAATACGAAAAAAGGATTTTTCCTTGGCATCAGTATCATAGCCAGCGGACTTTCCGTGTTCTTAAATGAGGGAATACTTTAACTGTGTTTTTCCACTCTGTATCTCTTTAGCCTTGTAGCAACAATTCTTTATGTAGTATACTATTTATAAGAACATAGGAAATACATATAACAATGTCATATTGCCGGAGTTTGGAATAAGCAATTATAGCTGTATAAACGAAAGGAGAATAAGTATTATGGGAGAAATCAAAAACGTAGCAACATTAACCGATGATGTTCAGGCAAACATCAACAGGTCGGCCATCGAATTCAGGGCATCCTGGATGGCTTTGATCTATGACGAGCTGAAGAAGGATGGAATTGATCCTGAGCCTGCGATCAGAAGGGCGATCTGGAAATGCGGAAAGATCCACGGTGAGAATTACAAAGCAGCCTGCGCAAATCCTGATGACTGCAGGGATTTTGCAAACGTATTTTTAAATGAGCTGGGAAGAAAGACCTTTGAAAAGGAAATCATCGAAATGAAGGAATCAGAGGTTCTTGTAGATTTCCATTACTGCCCGCTGTTAACTGCCTGGAAAAAGTTAGGCTTTGATGACGAGACATGTGCATTATTCTGTGACATTGCCATGGACGGGGACCGCGGTATTGCGGAAGGCATGGGATTACAGCTGGATCTGACCGAGACCCTGGCTGAGGGATGTCCGATCTGCAAGCTTCGCTTCTATAAATAATCGTACATCTGTTAAAACAAGTTGTAACTGTTCAGGACATCCAATGTGAAAATGGGTGCAAAAAGGATATCGCCTCTTATACACGAGGGATATCCTTTTTTTCTATAAAGATGCGGGAATATTTACTCAGATAAAGCCTCAAAGATCAATTTCCCTACCACGGATCCTCCGTCCAGGATACCGATGGATTTCTCCCCGTAGTAAGCAGCCCTTCCGTGCACGGATTTCATTTCCCTGGTTGCCTCCGATCCCTCTGCCGCTGCCTTTGCCGCTGCCCGGAAGGATTCTTCAAAGCTGCAGTCCCTGTGCTCCAAAAGGCTCTGGGCCGCTGGATAAATGGAATCCAAAATAGTCTTTTCCCCCGGCTTAGAACCGGCCTTGGCCATAATCTTTTCCACTCCGGCCATCACCGCCTCGGCAAACCCGGCCGGGTCTGTCTCGGTCTTGCCTTTTAAGGACTTTGCCATTCCCATAAAGGCAAAGGAGATAATGGTCCCCAGACTGGAGGGCGCCGCCTCATTAAACACACCGCCTGTCTGCATCAGGAGCTTGCCCAGGTCTGTCTCCTGGGTTTCCTCCACAAACCGGGCTGCCGCCGCAAACCCCTCGCTCATGGAAACTCCCAGGTCCCCATCTCCGTTCTGCTGGTCCAGCTTGATCAGGTAATCTTTGTTCTCAGTCATAATGCCGCTTATTTTTTTTATGCCTTTTTTTACAGATGATGCATCCATGATTCCAGTCTCCTTATTAGCGATTATTTGTTCAGGTTTGTGTAAAACGGTGTCTTTGCAGGTGCTGTCAAAAGCTCCTTTAACTGTTCATCCAGTTTAAAGATGGTCACGGAAAGACCTACCATCTCCATAGAAGTGGCATATTCACCTATATGGGGCATGATGATCTTCACTCCTTTTTCCGTTAACAGTTCATGGACACAGCGGTACACGATCAGCTGCTCCTCCATGGGGGTTGCTCCCAGGCCGTTCACCAGCACGGATACCTCATCCCCCTGTGTCAGAGGCATATCCTGGGTGATCCTGTCCACCAGGGTTTTGGCCACCTCATCCGCGGTCATCATCTTTCTCACTTCAATGCCTTTTTCCCCGTGGATCCCCATTCCGATCTCAATCTCATCATCCCCGATCTTAAAGGTGGGCTCGCCTACCTGTGGCACAATACAGGGTGACAGGGCCACTCCCATGGTCCGGATATTGTCCAGGGCCTTTTCAGCCACGGCAGCCACCTCATCCAGGGACATCATCCGCTCCGCAGCAGCGCCCGCAACCTTGAACCCATAGACCATTCCGGCCACACCGCGGCGTTTTTCCTTTGTCTCCTTCGGGCTGCTGGCAACATCATCCTTTACACGCACGGTCCTGGTCTCAACATCATCCATTTCCACCATCTCACATGCCATGTCAAAATTCATGTTGTCCCCGCCGTAGTTTCCGTACAGGCAGAGTACGCCGCTGCCGTGATCACACGCTTTGATCATATCCGCCATCTTTTTTGCAGAAGGGGAGGCAAACACATTGCCCACCGCGCAGCCATCCAGCATTCCCTGGCCCACATACCCCAGAAATACGGGAAGATGGCCGCTGCCGCCTGCTGTGACGATCCCCACCTTGCCCTGTTCAACCGGGTAATTGGTGAGAAGGATCCTCTCATCACCGTCCAGCAGCCTTACCTTATCCCCATATGCATAGATAATGCCTTCCATGGTCTCTTTTACAAAATCTTCCGGTCTGTTGATTAATTTCTTCATGCTGATTCTCCTTGTTTTTTAAGATATGAGTATTCCGGATTCAATACAATGCTGCGTCCTCCTGAAACCTCCAGGCTGGTTCCCGTTATGTAGGACGCCTGTTCGCTGCACAGGAACACCACAGGCCCTGCGATCTCCTCAGGTTTGGCCACCCTCCTGAGAAGGGTGTCATTGGCATTTCGCTGCAAGTATTCCTCACTGATGTTTGCGGCCACCGCAGGCGTGGCTGTAAAACCGGGCAGTACGGAGTTTACCCTGACCCCATAAGCGGCATATTCGCCGGCAAAGGATACGGCCAGCTTGGCCACCGCTGATTTCAGGGGTCCGTACAGGGTGCTGGCGCCCACGGTGGCGCATCTGGCCGCCAGGGAACTGATATTCACAATACTTCCCCCGCTGTCCTTCATATAGCGGAATGCAGCCTGGGTCCCGTATATAGTACTGAAAAAACAGACCTTAGTTATCTGCTCAATCTCCTTTTCCCCATACTCTTCCCCCTTTTTTGGAAAACTGGCTCCCACATTGTTGACCCAGAAGTCCAGGGACCCAAACCGTTTAAAGGCCTGTTCTGCAGCTCTGTATACATCTTCCTCCACAGTCATATCGGCCGCCGCCGCACCCACAGGTCCGTATGGGCTGAGACGTTTGGCCGCGTCCTCCACCTCATCCGCTTTCCTGGCGCAGATCCATACATTGGCCCCTTCCTCCAGAAAGGTCTTAGCCACCGCATAGCCGATGCCCTTGCTGCCCCCGGTGACCACGGCAGTCCTTCCCCTTAAACCTAAATCCATATATAACCCCCGCTTTCATCTTTCCCTTTGTCGCTAGGCGCCCAGGTATGCCGCCTTCACCTTTGGATCCACAAGGAGTTCCTTGCCCTTGCCCTCCATGATGATCTTGCCCGTCTCCAGAACATATCCCCTGTCCGCAATGGAAAGGGCCATGGAAGCATTCTGCTCAATGAGAAGAATGGTTTTTCCCATATCCCTGATCTTCATGATCAGTTCAAATATATCCTCCACAATGATCGGCGCAAGACCCAGGGACGGCTCATCCAGCATCACGATATCCGGATCCATCATAAGCCCCCTGGATATGGCCAGCATCTGCTGCTCTCCGCCTGAAAGGCTTCCTCCCGCCTGGCCGATCCTCTCCTTGAGACGAGGGAACAGGGCATACTGCTCCTCCACCAGTTCCCCTATCCTTGCCTTGGAAAGCTTGGGATTTCCAAGGGAACCCGCTATAAGGTTTTCGTACACGGTCAGGGCCGGGAAGATCTTCCTTCCCTCAGGCACATGGCACATGCCCATTTTAACCACCTTGTCTGGAGCCATCCTTGTAATGTCCTGGCCCTTAAAGGAAATACTTCCTCCTGCCTTTGGAACCAGTCCGGAGATCGCGCCCAGGGTGGTTGTCTTGCCCGCGCCGTTGGAACCGATCAGGGTAATGATCTCCCCTTTCTCCACATGGAAGCTGATGTTTGTCAGCGCTGTGATATATCCGTAATTCACCGAAAGATTCTCAACCTTAAGCATGAACCTTCACCGCCTCTCCTGCTATGATACCCTTTCCAAAATACGCTTCCTGTACCTGGTGGTTGGCCTTTACCTCGTCCGGCGTACCCTCACAGATCTTCTGACCAAAATTCAGCACCAGAATGCGGTTGCAGGAGTTCATAACAAATTTCATATCATGCTCGATCACGGCAATGGTATAACCGCCCTCGTTGAGCATTTTAATAAATTCCATCAGTTCCTGGGTCTCCAGGGGGTTCATACCCGCTGCCGGCTCATCCAGCAAAAGGATATACGGCTCCAGGGCCAGTGCCCTTGCGATCTCCACCTTCCTCTGCATGCCGTATGCCAGATTCCCTGCCATGGTATCCCTGTACTCAAACAGGCCGATGGCTTTTAATATCTCCTCGCTTTTGCTGACCGCATATTCCTCATCCTGTTTATACGTCCTGGTGTGGATAATGGCATCCAGCATATTGCTCTTTGTCCTGATGTGGCACCCGATCTTAACATTGTCAAGAACGCTCATGAACTTAAACAGCTGCAGGTTCTGGAACGTTCTGGCCATGCGCTTCCTGGCCACCTTTTCAGATGAAAACCCGGTCACATCCTCCCCCATCAGATATACCTTTCCTTTGGTGGGCGTATACATACCGGTGCACATGTTAAAGAATGTGGTCTTTCCCGCGCCGTTAGGCCCGATGATACCGAAAATGTCCCCTGCCATGACCTTCATATCCACGTTCTCAACCGCCTTCAGGCCGCCGAAATACTTGCACAGGCCCCTGGACTCAAGAATCGGTACATTTTTATCAATGGAATTAAAATCAATCATGCCTTTTTCACCTCCGGAGCCTTTTTGCCTTTTTTACCATTGTCCTTTTTCTGAATCTCACCTCCTGCAAGGATGGAATCAGATGCGCCCATCAGCCCCTGAGGGCGTACCCACATCATCAGGATAATGATAAATGCATAGATCACATATCTCCAGTTTTCCAGGAAGCGCAGGGCTTCTGTGAGTATGGTGACAATGGCCGATCCCAGAATGGGTCCCAAAAGGGTTCCCTGTCCGCCGATCACCACCATGGCCAGCACGTTAAATCCTGTATCCGTGGTAAACTGTGAGGACTCAATATAGTTTACAAAAGGAGCATAGGCCGCTCCGATGATCCCGGCCCAGAACGCGCCGTACATAAAGTTCATGCACTTGCACACGCTTGTCTCAACTCCCAGTGATTTAGCAGCCACCTGGTCTTCGCGGATCGCCATCCAGGCGCGGCCCACCCTGGATTTTAATACCCTTCCTGTGACAAACAGGAATACCACCCCAATGATAAGGAAAATAAAATAGTAGTATTTGGGCTTGAACATTTCCAGTCCAAAGAAATTGGGATAGGGGATCTGTTTGATCCCAAGGGCACCGCCGGTCACAGGCGTCCAGGTCTGGGCAATGATCCTGATGATCTCAGAAGCGCCCAAGGTTACGATGGACAGGTAGATTCCGGACAGCTTCAGGGTGGGAAGGCTTACGATCAGTCCCACAAGGGCTGCGAGTATTCCTGCAATGGGAAGCACGATCCAGAAATCAATTCCCAGATTCTTGGAAAGGGACGCGCAGGTATAAGCGCCAATGGCAAAAAATCCCGCCTGGCCCAGACAGGTCTGGCCGCTGTAGCCATTGATCACGTTCAGGGATCCGGCCAGGGTGGCGTACATCATAATGGTACAGATATACCGTAAGATCAATGCCTGTTTTACCACAAAGGGAAGAATGATGGATATGACAAGAAGGGCCAGCAATACAGGCAGCTTATGTTTTTCATAAAAATCCCTTGCCTTGTTCATCATACTCTCACCCCTTTCTTACTGACAAATCCCTGAGGTCTGATCAGCAGCACCAGGATCAGGAACCCAAAGGCGAACACATCCCTGAAGGTAGCGGCCGACACAGCGATCCCCAGGTTCTCGATCACGCCGATGCACAGACCGCCCAGGGCGGAGAACCGGATATCCACCAGGCCCCCCAGCACGCTGGCTGCAAACGCCTTCATGCTGTAGATACCGCCCATGGTGGCGGATACGGAATAATAATAGATACAGAGCAGGATACCTGCAATCCCGCCGAAACCGGAACCAATACAGTTGCCGATCATGGCCATGCGCTTTACATTGATGCCCACCAGGTATGCGGCATCCTTGTTCTGGCTTACAGCCCTTAAGGCAATTCCCCACTTGGTCCTGTTAAAAAACAGGGTCAGGGCAGACGCCAGGACCACCACAAGGACAATGACCACGATCTGAAGCAGTTTTATATCCAGCCGGACGCTGCCTAACATAAAGGTGAATGTTTTATTTTCAACAATATCAAGAACAGGTTTTGTCTCAGGCCCAAAGACGATCTGAGCCAGGTTTTTGATCAGCATACTGATACCAATGGTACACAGCAGTGAAATGTGCCTGGGCGCATTAAAGAATTTTTCATAGCAGAGCTTGTAGACAACAATTCCTATTAAAAATGATCCGGTAAATGCCGCCAGGATCGCCAGCGGAAGATTGTTGCCAAACAGTAAAAAAATATAATAGGAGGAGAAGGCTCCAATCATCATGATCTCGCCATATGTAAATGTAACCATCCCTACCACACCGACTATAACAGAATAGCCGATTGCCATCAGTGCGTATATTGCGCCCTGGCACAAGCCGTTAACCAGCTGATTTAATATATATTCCATATCCATACCTCCTCGTCACACGCAGAAGCCCGCTTTTTAGAAAAGGGCGGCAGACAGGAGCATCTATATGGTATCTTGTTCCTGTGCGCCGCCCCAGAGCGTGTCTGCAATTGCCCTTAGCCGTTCTTAAAGGCCTTCTGCGCCGTATTCAAATCCTTCCAGCACCACCCACTTGGCATCCTTAACGCCGCAGATCATGTACTGGCGCTCAATATCGCCGTCCGGTGTAAAGTTCAGCGCCCCTGTCACGCCTTCGTTCTCGCTCTCAGCCAACGCCTGCTGGATCGCGTCACGGGTAATCTCCCCATCCCCGATCCTCTCCACTGCATTGGCGATCAGATATACACAGTCATATGCACATGCAGGGTGGATGGTTGGCTTAAATCCGGCTTCCTCCTCAAAGGATTTGGCCCAGTTGGACAGGGTCTCATTGTTCTCATCAAAGAAGAAAGGAGAAGTCACGATCAGGTTATCCGGAGTGGTCAGCTGGTTAATCAGCTGCTCAGAGGTGCCAGGCCCTAAGGAAACATGCTGGATATCCCAGCCCGCGGCATCCGCCTGGTTAAAGATGGCTGCAACGGCGTCTCCCTGGTCCATCACTACCAGACAGTCCGGATCAATGGATCTCATCTTTGTAATAAGGGAGCTGAAGTCCTTTTCGCCGGTGGCGTACTTTTCTGCGGTCACATCCAGTCCTTCCTTTTCCGCCTGCTCCATGAAGTTATCATAGCAGGAAAGGCCCCAGTCACTGTCCACACGGATCACTGCGATCTTCTGCGCGCCCAGATACTTTTTAAGTATGTATTTTGCAAGGTAAGGAGCTTCCACATCCTGGCGCCCCATGATACTGAAGCAGTATTTGCTCATATTTGCATAGTCGGGAGCGGATGCGGTGGGGCTCAGCTGGACGATTCCGTACCGGTCCACGATCTCCGCATTGGCCTTACAGGCACCTGAGGTGAAATCCCCCAAAATAGCCATAACGCTTTCATCCTCTGCAAAGTTGGTTGCCATATTGGAAGATACCACAGCATCTCCCTGGGTGTCCTTGATTTCAATCTCAAACTTATGGCCGTTTACCCCGCCCTTTGCATTGATCTCGTCTATGGCTTTCTGAAATCCGATCTGGAATCCCTTTCCGTACTCGGCATAGTTGCCTGTAAGGGGTGCCAGGCCGCCCAGCTTAATGGTTGATTTCTCTCCAGCCTCTGTCTTGGCTCCTGTTGTGCTTGAACACCCTGCCAGCAGACCTGCTGCCAGTGCTGCAGAAAGGGCCAGCGCTGCCATTGATTTAAACCTCTTCATAAAAAACTCCTCCTTTTTCCTTTTGATTTATTTGTGGAAGCAAAGCTTACATGTAGGACATCCCTTTGCCAGTGTGTCTGTTAATTCCAGATCCAGTCCCATTGCCTCTGCAATGCCCCGGTCCCCATCCATGGCAATATCGCAAAGAACAGCGCATGTCTCATCATCAAATCCCAGCTTTTTCCAAGCATTTAACAGCGCGCAGTAATGGAAATCCACAGGAACCTCAGTTTCAGTCACTTGATGCACCTCCTGCTCAAAGGTTTTTCTTCCCAAATCGTTTAAGAACACCTTTGCAAAATCCCTGCAGTCCTCCGGATCAGAACAGGCCGCCTTAAAATTCTCACCGTGGATGTTTCCGCATTTGCGGATCGCTTTTCTGAATATAGGCTCAGGATCGATCCCCGCTTTTCTGAACTCATCATAGATAAGGCCCATCCACGTTGCCCTGTGCTCAATGGCCGCCCTGTTGATATTTGCCTGCTCGTCCTTTGTCAGTGTTGCTACATTCTTGATCTCTCCCATGATTTCTTTTATCTCCTTTCATTTATACAGTTTTTTTTCATATGTCATACTGTATCTCACAAAACTAATCATATCAGTTTTCATCTAAATGTCAAGCATTTTTAGTTAATATTTACATGGAACCTCATATAATAAAGTTAAAACTATCAATATTACCTACTTATATCATGTTTTTCTCTATATTTCAGCAAAATCTGATATGACTATTTACTTTTCAGTCCAGGGGGGTTATAATATATTTTCCTGCCTTTTTATATATTTTATCAAAGTCTTGATTTTCATCCGGATATAACCTATACTGAGTTCATACACATAATTCATGACCTAAGATCAAGAAAGGATGCATCTGATATGATTAGTTCAGAGCTGAACCTGAAAGAGCAGATACATGATAATTTATTTTCAGATATAGTAAATGGAGTATACCAGCCCGGAGCCATTCTCCACGAGAAATCCCTGATGGAGAAGTACGGCGTCAGCCGCGCCCCCATCCGGGAAGCCCTGATCCAGCTGTGCAGTGAGGATGTGCTGCGCAACTATCCTAAGCGCGGTTATGAAGTGACTGAGATAAGTGAGGGAGATATACAGAATATCATACGGTACCGTATTTCTCTGGAATGCGGCTTTATGCAGCAGTATGGCGGATACATTGATGACGGACTCATTGAAAAGCTGGAACATCACAATCTGTACCACCAGCAGCGCCAGGGAGAAGGGCTTACAGCACTGGAACACTGGCTGGACAACATTGGATTCCACCTGCTGTTATTTTCCAACTACCAGAACGACTATGCATACAAAAAGCTTCAGGAATCCATGACCACCCAGACCCGCTTCTATGCCCAAAAGCGTTCCCGCCAGTGGCATTCCCCCATTTTTTATGATGCGGACGGGCTTCATGTGGCGATTGTGGATTACCTGAAGCAGAAAAACTACAGTATGGCCTCCAATATTTTGAAGGCTGATATTGAGGACCGGACTACCATGTAAAAACGGACGTGGGGTTCAGGCAAAAAAACAGAAAGAGGAGATCAAAATTCCTCTTTCTGTTTTTATATCAGGTATTTACTGGACATTGGTATAAATATCCGTAAAGTGCTCGATCCAGTTTGCCTTATTGTCAATGGCAATGGACTCATCATCCTTGATCACATTGACCTCACTGTAAGGTTTCAGTATGGGGGAATCGGGAAGGTCATTGCGGATCCCCCGGTTATTCAAATCCACCACCATCATTGTCTGGGCTTCTTTTCCGGTGATAAAGTCAACAAACTTCTGCGCATTTTCCATATGGGGCGCATCCTTTACAATACAGATATTGGTGCCTCTGAAGATAACGCCTTCCTCCATGTAGACCAGCTTTACGGGAGCTCCTGCCACCACGTAATCAGCGCCGCCTGTTTCGTATGTAAGACCTACCGTGTACTCCCCGTCTGCCACGCCTTTATATACGGCTGAGGAACTGCTTAACAGCTTGCCGTCCAGGTTTTCGCAGAACTTTTCCACAAAGTTCCATGCCTCATCCGTGTCCCCGCCTCCCATTGCGTAAAGCATGTTCACCAGGTGCTCCCATCCGGATGCTGTCTGGGCCGGGTTGGCTGCTGCTATCTTTCCTTTCAGTTCAGGATTTAACAGATCTTCATAACCATTGATCTCCAGATCCCCGATCAGATTGGTGTTTACCATCAGCACGCTGGGCATCAACGTGGCCCTGGTTATGGATTTTTCCACGTTCTTGTGCTCCTCGGAGATGACAAATTCCTCGTTGGGGCTTACATAGTCCTCAAACAGATATGCCTGGGGCGCCACTGTGGATACCGTGCCTGCAAACAGGATATCTCCCAACGGGTTGCTGGTTTCTGATTCAATACGCTTAAGAAGTTCACCTGTACCTGCTGCGATCAGGTCCACCTTCACACCTGTCTCTTTTTCAAACTCCTCCACCAGGGGATCCAGAAACTCCAGGGAATAGGCACTGTACACAACAACCGTATTGTCTCCCGATTCCTTTTTCTCTCCTGATTCCTTTTTCTCCTCTGTCTCCTTCTTTTCCTCCCCCGACTGGGCCTTTGCCTCTGTCTTTGCCGGTTCCGCCTTACCCGCGTCCGCTGTTTTAGACCCACATGCGCTTAAGCCTGCCATAAGGCTCATTACCAGAAATACTGACAACATTTTCTTCATTCCGACTTCCTCCTTTATCCGGATCACTGTTTTTCATACCATTATTATATCAGGGCTGTCCCTTCCGGCTCAATCCGACAAACCGGTCATAGTATCTAAAATCATGAACTACCATGTCCATCCCTGGGATGAAACGATACCGTCCGCCCCCAGGCCCTCTGCAAGAATCCTCACATCCTCTGCCTGCTGACCGGTTATAAGGGGAGTCTCTATGAGAAGATACATCTTAGCCCCCTTGCCGTGGGCCACATCCGCACATCCCTTCAGTTCCCGGATCATGGTGTGGATATCCCCTGACTTAAATGCTCCCGCATTAAAGGTCACACATATATCAGTCGCTCCCCGGTCTGCCGCGTCCTCTGTTTCCGCTATCTTCACTTCCGGGCAGTCCATTCCCAGCGGATAGCTGACCACGGTCCCCAGACTGACCCCTGACTGTTCCAGAACCCGCCTGGCATTCTCGATCATGTTGGGAAATACCCATACGGAACTTTTTTTCTGTCTGACCGCTTCCCTGCACAGCCCTGCCAGGGCATCTTCACTCAGGCCGCACGTTAATAATCCCATGGACATCCCTGAATCAAAGAAGTTTTTGTCCGTTATATTCATCTTCCCTTACCCCCCTTATTCCGGCAGCTGTTCAAGGATCCTAAACGGTGTGCTGGTGGCAATACGGTCCGCGCCCGCCTCCACCATGGCCATTGCGTCCTCCGCAGTCCTCACGCCTCCGGATGCCATCACCTGTATCATCCCTGCATAGTGCTGTTTTATGAATCTGATCTGACCAGGGGTTGTCACTGCCCCAAACCCCGGATTTGTCTTTAAGAACGGGATACCCAGCTCAACCGCCATTTGGGCCGCCCGTTTCTGGTCATCCGCTGAAAGACGGCTGGCAAAATAGATCATTTTCATAAGCACGTTATGTTCCTGGGTCAGGTGCACAAACCCTTTCATATCCTCCTTGGCTTCCTCATATCTGCCGGATAAAAACAGGCTCAGGTCCATGGATATATCCAGCTCATCGGCGCCATCCGCAATGGCCGTCCTGGCCTGGAGCATTTTTGTCTCATGAGTCATACCCGCAAGAGGATATGACAGCACCGTACACACCTTTTTTCCCAGCGGATGGAGTATCTCTGCCGCGGTTTTAACATAATATGGTTCAGCCAGGGTAACAGCAAACCCGTAACCACTGGTCTGTTTTACAAATCCCCTGAATTCTTCCAGCATGGGCGCCGGTTTATTTCCAATGGAAGCGTCAATCATCGGCTCCAGCCTGCTTTTTGTCAGTTTCATTTTTCCCCTTCCCTTCTTCCGCCTTTTCCCTGTCCTTTTTATTGCTGATATGGTATATGGCCTGGTTTGTACTCTTTACAAACTCCGTTGGGGACATCCCTGTATACTTTTTAAAAACAGAACAAAAATATTTGTAATCGCTGAATCCCACCCGGTTTGCAATCTCATATACCTTCCATGTTCCATCCTTTAAAAGCTGGACTGATTTTTGGATCCGGTATCTGTTAAGGATGTCCAGAAATGTCTGGTCTGTGAACTCCTTCAGCTTACGGCTGAGATAGCTGATGCTGATCCCCAGTTCCTCGGCCACCGACTCCACGGTCAGTTTTTTGTCATACTGTTCACAGATCATATTCATTGCCTTCACCACATAGACATTTTCAAAACTGTCCTTGTACCGGTAAATACTCCAGTCCTCCAGCTCCTGCTTGGTCTTGTTCTTAGTAAGCTCCATGATCTCCATGTAAGTCTGGCTGTACTCAATCTCCCTGTGGATGTCCGCCATGACATGTTCCAGCTGGATCTCATCCACGGGCTTTAACAGGTAATCCGATACCTTCAGCTGAATGGCTGATTTGGCATATTCAAAATCTGAATAACCGGTCAAAATGACCGTACGGAAATGGCATTTTTTCCGGGCCTGCCGGATCATCTCGATCCCATCCATGACCGGCATCCGGATATCGGTTATCACCACGTCCGGATGTTTTTCACAGATCATTGTAAGCCCCTCTGCCCCATCCTTTGCCACGCCGGACAGGGTGCAGTCCATTTTGATCCAGTCGATCATATACTCCAATCCCGTCCGGATCAGTTCTTCGTCTTCCACAATCACTACTTTCAGCACTTATTCCTCCCCCGCAGTCCTGTGATAGTGAATCTTATCTATGTACCGGCAGCCGTATCTTTACAACCGTACCGCTTTCCATTTCACTGCGTATTTCCAGTCCATAGTCCGGTCCATACATCAGGTGTATCCTTCGATGGATATTATACAGCCCCAGTTTATTTTCAGGATTACTGGATTCTTCCAGGGAATCGGTCAGACGCCGAAGCGCCTCCTTCTCCATACCTACCCCGTCATTATAAATGGCAATGACCAGGTCCCCTTCCATTACCCGCGATGTAACCATGACAGTAAGTGTTTCCCTGTCCCCAAACCCATATTTTACCGCATTTTCTATAATGGGCTGGAACAACAGTTTTGGTATAATACAGTCTTCTGTATCATGATGGATATTGATGTGATAACAAAACCGCTCCTTGAACCTGGCTTCCAATATCTCCAGGTAATAATATGTATACCCCATATCCTCCATTATGGTGACTTCTTCCTTCTTGTTGTCTACCGAATACCGCAGCAGGCTGGACAGATTGATGATCATCCGCTCTCCCCTTCTCGGGTCGATCCGTATAAGTACCCGGATTACCTCCAGGGTGTTATACAGAAAGTGTGCGTCAAACTGGCTTTCCAAATGCTTGATCTCAGCCATCACGGTCTGCCTTGTCTTCTCCTTATTCAGCTGGATCAGATTGTCAAACTCGGAGAGCATCACATTGTAGGAATCCCCTATGATCTCAAACTCATCACCTGTTTTAATATTCAGGGGAACATTGAGATTCCCCTCCCGGACACAGTCAAATGCCCTGGTCACCTCGTCAATGATCTTGGTCTTGCTGGCCGCGATCTTGTCCGTACTCAGAAAAATGGTCATCACCATAACGGCAAAAACAAATATAAGGATAATGGTCAGCAGGGTAAACAGGGTTCGGATGATCTGTACGGAAGACAGGGTGTAGATCACGATCTTTCCATCCTCCACCTCATCCTTAACAGTCGAATACACGTCATCCTCAAAATGCAGATATTCCTCTGCTTCCATTACCTTTGCATCCAGGTTATCCATCTCATCCTGGAACTGATAGGCATTGGATACAAAAATATTGCCGTACCGGTCCGTAATAATGAGCAGCGCGGGAAGCGCCCCCGCAGAGCGCAGGAAATCCGAGCCCCTTATGGTAAACAGCAGATATCCCTTTATGGATCCTGATTCATAAAGAGCCTGTCCCACTTCCAGCTCCAGATTGCCTGAGTCCTTTGTGTCCAGCCTGGAGAACGACACCATGGACTGCCCCGGACCGCGCTCCATCTGTCTCATGATCCCACAGGCAGGCCTGTCCGGGTCCGATAATATCTGGGGCAGAAGCCTGGTGCTGGCCGCGATCAGCTGCCGTTCACTATCCAGCACAAAAAAATCAGCTTTGCAAGGCATGTCGCCCACAACCTCATATAACTGTGCGCTGATGGACGGTACGTCCCATTCCGGTACGTCCAGATCCCATCCGGACGCTGCCTCACAGGCACTGCGAAACCTTGCGATATAGTCCTCCAGGCTCTGGGATATCTGTGTGTTGCACTGGTTATTGCGCTCGCACACCCCCTGGTTCCATGCGAAATAAAAGATGAGTTCCACAATGAGGACCATGCACATGGCGGGAAAAAGGGCATAAAGAATCAGGGTCCTGCGAATACTTCGTCTAAATTCCCCATATCTGATATCTTTCATGTCCCGCCATGCCCGCCTTTCTGTTACAAACTAACATCCCTTCCGCCTGACAACTTAAAGAAAATCAACAGTGATATGATCGTTGTCATTGTTAAGATGGTTGCCAGGGCTGCCGCTGTTCCGTAACTGGCCCTGATCACCTCCTGGTAGATCGCCACCGACATGGTAAGCGTCTTACCTGTAAAGAGGATGATGGATGCCCCCAATTCATTGATGACCGTTATCCAGCTCAATATGGCCCCTGACAGTACGCCCGGCATCATCATCACTACGGTCACTTTGAAGAATGTCTTTACCGGGGAAGCCCCAAGGCTGATGGATGCCTCCTCCATGCTGGGACTGATCTGATACAGTATGGCCGCGCTTGAGCGCAGGGTATAGGGCAGTCTCCGCACAATAAAAGCAATAATAATGATATATGGCGTGCCGCTGAGCAGCAGCGGCTTGTGATTAAAGGCCAGCAGCAACGTGATTCCCAAAACAGACCCCGGTATGATATAAGGGAACATGGTCAGGGTATCGATCATGCTGGTAAACACATTCTTGCGCCTGATGGAAAGATACGCGATAAAGATCCCAAGAAGCACAATAACGATAATGGCGGCCAGGCCGAATACATAGGTGTTGCGCACAGCCTTGCCCAGGTTTGAAAAGATCATCCGGTAGCTGACCAGGGAATACCCCTCCAGGAATACCGCCCGCTTTGTGTTCAGGAATGATGTGTAGATAACCGTCAGCTGAGGCAGGATCGCCAGGCCTACTACGGTGTACACAAACCCGTGGATCAGAACATTTTTGATCCCTGTCACCTGTTTGGCCTTAATGGGCCTTAAAGAGGACATGGTAAAGGACTTCTTGTTCACAAAATACTTCTGGGCCGTAAACATCACCGCTGTCACAAGAACCATGATCGCTGCCATGGCCGCTGCAAAGTTGGCTTCCCCGCCTGTCTCACTTACAAACTCGTTGTAGATCAGGGACGGCATGGTCTGATATCCCTCTCCAATCAGCATGGGAGTGCCAAAGTCTGCCAGTGAATTCATAAAAACCAGGAGGGCTCCTGCAAACACGGTGGGCATGATCAGGGGCACAATGATGGTGGCCACTTTCTTCACCCCGTTGCAGCCCAGGCTTTCCGCTGCTTCACTTAAAGAGACATCGATCTTTTTCAGTGCTCCTGATACGTACATATAGATAAACGGATATAGCTTTAATGTAAATACAAGAAGCATTCCTCCAAACCCGTAGATGGATGGGGTCCTGATCCCAAAATGGCTTTCCACAAATTTGGTGACCCACCCGCTTCTTCCGCACAGTAGGATCCATGAATAGGCTCCGATAAAAGCAGGGGACATCATGGATATGATAATTAATATCTCAACCAATCCTTTTCCTCTGATCTTACAGGTTGTCATAAAGTATGCCAGCGGGGTCCCTATCAGGACTGTAAACGCGGTTACGCAGACCGTTAGCTTAAAACTGTTTTTCAGCGCGCCAAAATAGTAACGCTTACCAAAAAATTTCTGGAAATTGCTCAGACTCCACTGTCCGCTGGCTGGGTCCTTAAACCCGCTGATAAACAGTGAAAATAATGGATAGATCAAGAATAATATAAATACAAGCAGGATGACAACTGTAACTGATTTCCAGAAATCCCACCTGTAACGGGATTTAAATTTTTGAATCATACCTACCCTCCGTTCTGTACGCCTCATACCGCTGCTTTGATCAGACTGTGTTCCTGGTCTTCTGTAAACACATTGATCTTAGCGGCATTTGGTTTAAGGTCAATGAGGTCCCCCACATGATGCAGCAGCTCCGAATGCCCCAGATCCTGTGTGAACTCAATGCTGGGCTGTCCCGCAAGCACCATGGAATCCTCAAACTCCAATACATAATTAATATATTTTCCCAGGAAGGTAGTTTCCGTGATCCTGGCTCTGACCCCCGGCTGCAGGGAGAATTCTTCCGGCCGGATGGACACCACTGCCCTCTGGCCGTTTTGGGCCTCATCCGCCAGGTTATCCATCCCGATCCTGTAACCATTGGCCAGGCAGATTCCTGTAAATCCTATTTCCTTACATATTGTAGCATGGAACAAATTACTGTGTCCAATAAATGTGGACACAAAGGTGTTGGCCGGACGTGAATAGATGCGCTCAGGCGTGCCCACCTGTTGGATGACACCGGATTTCATGACCGCGATCCTGTCTGAGATAGCCAGCGCCTCCTCCTGGTCATGGGTGACGTAAACAGTGGTGATCCCTACCTGATGCTGCACTTCCCTGATGGCGGAACGCATTTCGATCCTCAGCTTTGCGTCCAGGTTGGAAAGGGGCTCATCCATTAGCAGCACGCTGGGATGGATCACAATGGCCCTGGCAAGGGCAACCCTTTGCTGCTGTCCACCGGACAGGTTCTGGGGCAGGCGGTCCTGGTACTCCTGGATCTGCACTACGCTTAAAATCTCATCTATCTTTTTCTTCATGGAATCCTTTGGCTCTTTTCTAAGTTTCAGCCCGTACTCCACATTTTCCCTCACCGTCATATGGGGAAATATGGCATAATTCTGAAATACCATGCCAATATTCCGCTTGTGTGCATCGATCCGGTTGATGACCTTGTCGTCAAAGCAGATTTCTCCCCCCTCTATGGTGTTAAAACCCGCGATCATCCTGAGAAGGGTAGTTTTCCCACAGCCGGACGGACCTAAGAGAGTAAAAAATTCCCCGTTTTTTATCTCCACGGACAAATCCGGAATGATCGTATTTTCACCATATTTTTTTACTACATGATTAATCCCAATCGAAACGCTCATCCTGTGTCTCCTCCTATGACTTTAATACCCTCCGCCCAATGTGCCTTCTTCCCGGACAACCAGAGTACCTTCCTTTTCCCTCCTGATTGCTTCCTCCATGATCTCCACCGTACCCCTGGTCCCGATCCGTATGGTTCCTGTGGAAAGGACTGCCAGCGCTGCGTCAAGTGTCCTCACCCCTCCTGCAGCTTTCACACTCACATGCGGGGAGCAGCTTTTCCTCATATTCTTAAGGTCCTCAATGGTTGCCCCTGTGGGTGCATAACCAGTGGATGTTTTGACGAAATCCATTCCCGCTGCCTCCGCGATCCTGCACGCATGGGTAATCTGTTCCGGACTCAGATAATGGTTCTCAAAGATCACCTTTACCCTGGCTCCCAGATTGTGGGCAGATCTTGCCACTTCCCTCAGTTCCTGCTCCACATAGTCATATTCGCCGGAAAGGAAGCGGGCAATGTTCATCACTACATCCACCTCCACTGCCCCGTGTACAATGGCGTCCATGGTTTCAAATATCTTGCTTTTGGTGCTTGCCGTTCCGTGGGGAAATGCTGCTACCGTGGTCACCAGGACGCCGCTTCCCTCCAGCTCCCTTACCACAACCGGCAGGTCCGAAGGTCTGACGCACACTGAAACACAGCCGTATTTCTTAGCGATACCGCATCCTTCTACCAGCTCCTTAACCGTAATGTCCGGCCTCAGCAGGGAGTGGTCGATGGTCATAGCCACATCCCCGGCAGTAATGTGATCCCCCGATTTCCATACATTTACGTTACCTTCCATCATATTTACCTTCTTCCTTTTTATTATGGTTTCATTGTATCATTGCCCTATGGCCGCCACAATCCGACAAACCTGGCAAAACATCTAAAAACATGAACTAAAAATGGATCCCACAAGCATCCGTCTGTTTGTGGGATCCATTTTCTATTTCAGACTCATGTTCTATTTCATCATGACCTGGAGAAATGTCTCTGTAATCTCATCACTGCCAAAATCACCCGGGGATTTTACAAAATTTTTGTGAGGACCCATCCTCCACCGCTCTGCGGCTTTTAACAGTTCCTCCTTTGTACAGGGCCACGGTTCATGGGCTGTCAGGCTTTCGATTAGCACGCAGATCTCCTCCATGTCCATGCCGCAGCGCTGTTGGTAATAGGCTGCTTTATCCGGGCATAAACGGGCCGAACGCCGGATGTAATGGGGCAGGAATTCTGCACAGGCCATTCCGTGAGGTGTGAGGAATGTCTCTGTTAGGTAATACCCAAATACATGGCAGTAAGCGGTGCCTGTTTTATTGATCACCATGCCTCCAAACAGGGAACCGTAATACAGCTGTTCCCTCTGGCCTGCGGTCAGCTCCTTCCCCCTCTCCATCCCTGCCAGGACCGGCAGGATCAGCTGTGCCGCGGACATTGCCGCCATGTCTGTCATAAGGTTGGACGCCTTGCAGAAAAAACCTTCTGTCGCATGGCACAGGGCATCCAGGGCAGTGGATACCGTAATATCATAGGACAGAGACATGGTATAGCGCGGGTCTCCGAACACCACCCTGGCATATCCGTGATCAAAGCTAACGGATTTCTTGCGTCCTGTAATATCCGAGGTAAGGACACTGTAGGGATTGATCTCACTTCCAGTCCCGGCCGTGGTCCCGATCTGCACCAATGGCAGTGGAACGTGCTCCCAGTGGGGCGCAGCCTGGTACAGAGAGTCTCCGGGCATCTGGTTGCGGGCAAACACCGCGGCCATTTTACTGCAGTCAATGGCAGACCCGCCTCCGATCCCCATGATAAAGCCGGCCCGGATCCGCCGCGCCTCATCCCCTGCCCTGCGCGCCGTGGAGATCAGGGGATTGGATTCCACCTGGTCAAAGACATCCCATGATATCTTCTGTGAATCCAGGGCCTTTACAGCATCCTGCAAGGCGCCGGAATCCTTTGCCCCATGCTGTCCGGTGACAATCAGGCAGCTTGTTCCCAGCTCCTTAAACAGCTTCCTTCCCTCCCACACGCATCCCGGCCCTGTTACCAGACGTACAGGAAGGAAATAATCCATGTTCAGACTATTATCCATGAGCCTCAGCCCCGGCAAGGATCTCCAGGGTGGCGCTTACACCCAGACGGTCCGCCCCTGCCTCAAGTACGGGCAGCACATCCTCATAGGTCCTCATGCCTCCGGATGCTTTTACCTTCATGGAATCCCCCACAGTCTCCTTCATCAGCCGCACATCATGGGCAGTGGCTCCTCCTGTCCCAAAGCCGGTTGACGTTTTAACAAAATCAGCCCCTGCCTTTTTGGCAAGAAGGCAGACCTCCCGCTTTTCCTCATCCGTGAGATAGCATGTTTCAATGATCACCTTTGTGAGGACTCCGGCGGCAGCATCCACCACTGCCTTTATATCCTCATACACCAAATCCATATGGCCGGATTTTAATGCTCCCACATTGATGACCATATCCACTTCCTCTGCCCCCTTTGAGATCGCATCCCTGGTCTCAAACGCTTTTGTGTCGCTGGTATTAGCTCCCAGAGGAAATCCGATCACGGTGCAGACCCTGACATCAGACCCCTTTAACAGCTGTGCCGCCTTTGCCACATAACAGGGATTTACACACACGGACGCCACCTTATTCTCCACAGCCTCCCTGCACAGCACCTCGATCTGCTTCTCCTCTGCAAATGCTTTTAACAATGTATGGTCACACATTTTTGCAATTTTATTACGATTCATCATTCATTCTCCCTACTCTTATTATTTTACCTTATTATTTTAAATTAAGTTAAGTTTCTGCAGTCCTGTATGGATCTTATCCTTTTCACCCTGGCGCAGCCCGCTCAATGGTCTTCTCACCATTCCGGCCGGGATTCCCACCAGTTCACATGCATACTTGTATCCTGCCATAAACGGGCCTGTCTTTAAAGTCTCCCTGATCGCAAGGATCTTATCCTGGGTATTCCTTGCCTGTTCGGTCTGTCCGTCCTGGATCTCACTCCACAGCTGGAGTATGATCTCAGGAAATACCGCAGAGATCAGTGATATCACGCCCTTTCCCCCCAATGAGGCCACAGGCAGGATGGATGCATCGCTTCCTGCCAGAAATTCATACTCTTTGTCCCGGTTGATCAGCCTCATGGTATTCTGCATATGGACCACATCTATGGTGCTCTCCTTATAGTAGAGTACCTCCTCATGCTCATTAAGCAGCCTTGCAACCGTGGACGGCGAAAGTGTATTGCAGGTCTGGGGCGCATTATAGATGCAGACCGGCAGGTCCGATTCCCTGATCAGGTCCGAGAAAAAATCATAGATCCCATCCTGTGTGCAGCTGTAGACCAGCGGCTGGGTCAGCGCCACAGCGTCAGCTCCCGCCTCCTTGCTGGCCTTTAGAAGTTCTTTGCACTCCTCATAGTGGTTCCCCGTAATATTGGACATGACAGGGATCCTTCCCTTTGTCTGGCTGCATACGATCCTGGTGGCCTCTTTCTTTTCCTCCATGGTCATGGACAGACACTCACTGGCCAGCCCGTTGGTAAACAGCCCCTGTACCCCGCTTTTGACCTGCTGTTCCACCTCTTCCCTCAGCAGAGCTTCGTCCAGTTCCCCATTTTCCCCAAATGGTGTAATAATCTCAGTCACAACCCCTGCAAATGACGGCTTCACATTCATATTGCCTCCTTCTCCTGAAACGGATGAATTTTATGAACCTTTGATCATATATGAAATATTGTTCACCTAAATTATATCGAATATAAATGATACCGTCAAGCTAAATCTAATTTTTGTTCAAAAATGAATTTATGTTCATTTTTTAGTTCTTGCTTTTTTATTTTTTTCATTGTACTATTGTTCTTAAGGAACACAATCAAACAAATTACAGCACAGATGCGAGGGGATTATGAAAACCGACTTAAATATGGAACTGATGAAGAATATAGCAGATTTATATTACAACAGTAATCTCACCCAGTCAGAGATCGCGCACCGCTACAACATATCCCGTCCAAAGGTGTCACGGCTTTTGGCTGATGCCCGGGAAAACGGGATCGTAAAGATATTCATAGACGGCAGGAATGAGATCAGCCGTTTTCAGGAAGAACAGCTGTTAAAGCGCTTTCCCTTAAAGGCTGTCAAGGTTATTTCCGTACCCCATGATG
Source organism: Enterocloster citroniae (assembly GCF_040545455.1). Taxonomy (NCBI): domain Bacteria; kingdom Bacillati; phylum Bacillota; class Clostridia; order Lachnospirales; family Lachnospiraceae; genus Enterocloster; species Enterocloster citroniae. Next base: position 107,718 of record NZ_JBEPLZ010000015.1, read on the forward strand.
ACGATCAGCTTGCCTTACAGATCACGGCCCAGGAGACAGCCCGTTTTTTCTCCGGCTTTTTTAGGCCCCATGACAGGATCGGGATATCCTGGGGATATACATTATATACCATGGCCAGATATTTTCCGGAACTGTCCCTGGATGATATTTCCCTTTATCAGATCATCGGACATATTGATAATACCAGCACAAGGAACCATGCCAGTGAGATCATTGACCTGATGGGACAGCGTCTCCACACCCAGAACGCCTTTATATTCCCATGCCCGGCTGTCTTTGACTCACCCCTGATCCTGGAAATGCTGCTCCATGATTCCAAAGTAAAGAAGCTGTATGAATCCATGCTCCAGTGCAACAAGCTGATCGTAAGCCTGGCCCCCTCCGACACCTCCTGCTGCCTGTACCGGTCGGGATATATCAATTACTCGGACCTGGATCTGATGAACCAATGCGGCTCTGTGGGCAGCATATGCTGTCATTTCATCGACCAGAAGGGAAAGCTGTGCGATGAGGGGCTGGATCAAAGGACCCTGGCCATCCCCCTGGATGTTCTCAGGGAAAAGGAGTACCTGTTCGCCTATGTCACCAGTTCCGAAAAGGTGCCTGTCCTTTATTCCGCCCTAAAGGCCGGCTATGTCAATGTTCTGTCCATAGACTCCATATCAGCCAGGCTTTTGTTGGAATTATAGAAAACGAATCAGTTTGGGGCCAGGATGTATACATCCTGGCCCCCTGGATCATGTTTGGTATAACAGTGTTAAGACAGCTGACCCAGGATCGATGATCCAATGGTACCCTCCGGCATCTTTACCCCAAAGTTCTCTGCAATAGTAGCTCCCACTGCCGCAAATGTATCGGTCTCCTTAAGCGCTCCGCTTCCCTCAAACTGTTTGGAATAAATCAAAAGTGGAACCTGCTCCCTGGTGTGGTCGGTGCCTGAATAGGTGGGATCATTTCCGTGATCGGCTGTGATCATCAAAAGATCGTCCTCCCGTAAGTCCGCCAATGCCTCTCCCAGCTTCACATCGAACATTTCCACTTCCTTTGCATAACCCTGGGGATTCCTGCGATGTCCCCACAGAGCGTCAAAATCCACCAGGTTCACAAAACAAAGTCCCTCAAAATCCTCATCCTTGATAATATCAATGGTCTGCTCCATGCCATGGACCGAACTCTTGGACTTATATGCCTTTGTAATGCCCTCTCCGTCAAAGATATCGCGGATCTTGCCAACAGAGATAACCTCAAATCCATGTTCCTTCAGCGCGTCAAGAGCCGTCTTGCCCGTGGGCTTAAGGGCATAATCGTGGCGGTTGCTGGTACGCTTGAATTCACCTTTTTTCTTTCCCACATAAGGTCTTGCAATGACGCGTCCCACACGCCATTCGTCCTTCATGGTCAGCTCCCTTGCAATCTCACAGCAGCGGTACAGCTCATCCAGTCCAAATGTCTCCTCGTTGCCACAGATCTGAAGTACGGAATCAGCGGAGGTATACACGATCATATGGCCGGTTGCAATCTCTTCCTCTGCCAGTTCATCCAAAATTGTGGTTCCACTGGAGCTCTTGTTTCCAATCACCTTATGACCGGTGCGCTTTTCCAGCTCCTCAATCAGCTCCTTTGGAAATCCAGTCTCCGTAAATGTCACAAAAGGTTTCACGGTCTTGATCCCCATCAGCTCCCAGTGTCCGGTCATGGTGTCCTTGCCGCAGCTGTTCTCATTCATTACCGTGTAGTATCCCATGGGCTTTTCCACGGGCGCAACTCCCTTAAGGGGATGCATATTAGCCATTCCCAATTTCTGCAGGTTGGGGATTTCCCAATGGTCCACACTCTCGGCAATGTGCCCCATGGTATCAGTGCCCTCATCCCCATAAGCCTTTGCATCCCTGCCGTTTCCGGCGCCAAATGAATCAACTACGATCACAAATATACGTTTGAATTTTCCCATTCTTTCCATTCTCCTATCCATCAATACAACTTGTTACTTAATCCGCCATCATGGCCGCTGTCTTTAAAGCAACCTTCATCATATTGCCAAATGCTTCCTGACGTTCCTCCACAGTGGCCTTTTCCCCGGTAATAAAGGAATCGGAAATTGTCAGCAGGCACGCCGCTTTTTTTCCCAGCACCTTTGCGTTGTGGAACAGGGCAAAGCTCTCCATCTCCACACATTCACTGCCGTGCTTGGCATAGATCTCCTGGAAGCTGTCCATTCCCGGCTCACTGTAAAATACATCACTGGAATGGATTTTTGCTGGTATCACTTCGATCCCGCATTTATTTCCCGCTTCCAAAATCACCTGATTCAACTCAGGATCCGGATATTTGATGTCTGAGGTATCCCCATTCTGGGTCTGTCCGAAACTGGACTCGCTCCAGCACTCCTCTGCCAGAACCACATCATACAGTTTCAATCGTTCACTGTAAGCACCTGCTGAACCAATGCGGATGATTCTCTCCACACCATACTGTGTAAACAGCTCATAAGAATAGATGCCGATACTTGGCATTCCCATTCCGCTGGCCATAACAGTTACTTCTTTTCCTTCAAATTTGCCTGTGAATGCATAAATATTGCGCACCTTACTCACCAATTTTACATCAGTCAGCCAGTTCTTTGCAATAAATTCCGCTCTCAGCGGATCTCCCGGCATTAATACGGTCTTGGCAATCTCTCCCGGCATTGCGCTGTTGTGTGGTGTTCCCATAAGAATAACCTCCTCTTTCTCTTGCAATTCATATGTTTTTATTTTAAACTGTAAGTAAATAATAGAAAATGCCAAATGTCACTTTTTTTATAAATTATTTTGGTAACAGTTCAGGACGGAGGGACAATGGGTGTTCTGAACAGTTACTAATTTTGTATAGGGAGATACTATGAAATGGGATAACATACTATCCGCCTGCCGCAAATACGAGTGTTTTCCATCCGTGGAACGCCTCTTTTCAGCATGCCCCATCCTGATCCGCAACTATCTGACACTCAGTTCTTTCCCGGCAGGGCAGCTTCTCATTGAAGCAGGCTCCCCCTGCGGTACTGTATATATCCTGGTATCCGGACGGCTGCAGGCCATTGAGGAAAAAGCAGGTGAAGTACCGTACAGCTTTTTTGATATTGTTCCCTTTGATATTGTAGGTGACTACGAGCTGTTTTCAGAGGACACGGAAAGTTTTGTCACGGTCCAGGCCAGGGAACCCTCAGTGTGCCTTACCATTCCTGCCAGATTTTACCTTCAGTGGATCAGCGCTGACAGCGTGGCGCTGTTCTTCCGCACCAGGCTGCTGATGAAAAAGCTTTCCCTGCAGCTGAATTCCAGCCGCCGTTACCTGCTCATGTCCTATGAAGAGAGGTGTACATACGTTATCTGTCAGGAAGCCGGCAAGGTTTCCCCTGTGGACGGCATTTTCCGGCTGAAACTAAACCGGGAGTTCCTGGCCACCAAGACCGGATGTTCCCTGCGCACAATCCACCGCCTTCTAAAGGAAATGGAACATAAGGATATGCTGGCCCTGTCCGGCGGAAAGATCCTTCTGACCTCAACACAGCTGGAGAACATGATGAACGGCCTGGATCCGTACTCATAGAAGTGCAGTCCTCCTAGATCGTATTTCCATAATCAATAGGGCTGAGCTTATATTTTTCAGCCCAGCCCTTAAATCCAGAACCTTATTTCTCTTTTGCTTCAACCATCCTCTTAATATCAGCAATAAAGTCTTCCAGCTGTGCGGCGCCCAGATCACCCTTGTCACGGCTTCTCACCGTAATGGCGCCCTCGGCAGCTTCCTTCTCACCCAGAACCAGCATAAACGGAACCTTTTCCAGCTGAGCCTGACGGATCTTATATCCCACCTTCTCATCCTTGTGATCCAGCTCTGTGCGGATACCGGCAGCCTTCAGCTTTTCGTACACGCCTGTTGCGTAATCCATGGACTTCTCAGACACAGGGATTACCTTTACCTGTACTGGAGCCAGCCATACCGGGAACTTGCCTGCAAAATGCTCGATCAGGATACCGATAAAACGCTCAATGGATCCAAAGCATACGCGGTGGATCATAATAGGACGCTTCTTTGAACCATCCTCTGCCGTGTACTCCAGGTCAAATCTCTGAGGCATCTGGAAATCCAGCTGAATGGTGCCGCACTGCCATGTCCTGCCCAGGGAATCCCTCAGATGGAAATCAATCTTAGGACCATAAAACGCGCCGTCTCCCTCGTTTACAATATACTCCAGGCCCATGTCCTCCAACGCCTTTTTAAGTCCGTTGGTAGCCATCTCCCAATCCTCGTCAGATCCCATGGAATCTTCCGGTCTTGTGGACAGCTCCACAAAATATTCAAATCCAAACTGAGTGTAAACTTCATTGATCAGCTTTGTTACGCCCTTGATCTCATCCTCAATCTGGTCATCCCTCATGAAAATATGAGCATCATCCTGTGTAAAGCAGCGCACCCTCATCAGGCCGTGAAGCTGTCCGCTCTTCTCATGGCGGTGAACCAGACCCAGTTCGCCCACGCGCAGGGGCAGGTCACGGTAGGAATGAGGCTGGTTCTTATATACCAGCATACCGCCCGGACAGTTCATTGGCTTAACCGCGTAATCCTCCTCATCGATCACCGTGGTATACATGTTATCCTTGTAATGATCCCAGTGGCCGGAATTCTCCCACAGCTTACGGCTCAGGATGATCGGTGTGGATACCTCCTGATATCCATCCCTCTGATGGATCTCGCGCCAGTAATCAATCAGTGTATTCTTAAGTGTCATGCCCTTTGGAAGGAAGAACGGGAATCCGGGTCCTTCCTCAGCAAACATAAACAGTCCCAGCTCCTTGCCCAGCTTTCTGTGGTCCCGCTTCTTGGCCTCCTCCATCATGGTCAGGTAGCTTTCCAGGTCTGTCTTATTGGAAAATGCAGTGCCGTAGATTCTGGTCAGCATCTTGTTCTTCTCGCTGCCCCTCCAGTAAGCGCCGGCAATACTGGTCAGTTTAAATGCCTTTACGCCCTTTGTATACATGATATGGGGTCCTGCGCACAGGTCCACGAACTCCCCCTGCTGGTAAAAGCTGATGGTTTCCTCATCAGGAAGATCCTGGATCAGCTCCACCTTATAAGGCTCGCTCTTCTCCTCCATAAACTTAATGGCCTCGTCCCTTGGAAGCACAAAAGGCTTCACCGGAAGATTTTCCTTGACGATCTTTGTCATCTCTGATTCCAGCTTCTCCAGGTCCTCAGGTGTGAATCCTCCCTCTCTGTCAAAATCATAGTAAAATCCATCGTCAATGGCCGGTCCGATTGCCAGCTTTGTCTCAGGATACAGCCTCTTTACTGCCTGTGCCAGCACATGGGATGCAGTGTGGCGGATCGCCCTTAACTCATCCTCTGCTTCCTGTACGCTTCCGTCTGGTAAAATAATCTTCATTAGAAACTCCTTTCATCCTCTTTGGGAAATTAAAAAACCCCTGGACATATCGCTATGTCCAAGGGTGCATCTACACGGTTCCACCTTGATTTTCACTCATTCATCCCTTAACGCGGGACACGGTGCCATTTCCCTCCCTGGTTCCTCCCGAATCACTGCGGTCCAATGATTCCTTCTGATCATTCCGGGACATCCCTGACACGGCTCCGGACTGGTCTTCATCAATCTCATGTATACAGCCCTTCCACCACCTGGGCCGCTCTCTGGATACATTCCACTGACTACTGGTTCCATCAACGCCATTTTATGCATTTCTGCTAACCTTGATTATAGCATCTGGGGATGATTTGTCAAGGATAGTTTTATCCCGCTCCGCTTTACACCACCCCAAAACCGTGATAAACTACAAATTGCAGGCATGTCTTATTTCAAATTGGAGTATCAACTATTATGGTAAAGCAAATTACAGAAGATATCTACAGTATCGGCGTACCGCTCAGCGGCAACCCTTTAAAAGAATTAAACAGTTACTGGATCCGCGGAACACAGCGGGATCTGCTGATCGACACCGGCTTCCGGTGCCGGGAATGTGAGGATGCGCTGAGGGAAGGGCTTAAGGAACTGGGAAGCGGTTCCTCCCGCCTGGATATCATCACCACCCATTTGCACTCGGACCACACGGGCCTGTGTCAGCGCATTGCGGGAAAAGACAGCAAAATCTATATAAGCAAGACTGATTTTACGATCATGAAGGACCATCTGTTTGGGGATGGCTCCCATTTGCGCCATCAAAGATATATCCGTGAAGGTTTTCCCAAGGATCTGCTGGAATATGCCGATTCCATTAACCCGGCCTCGGAGATGGCCATTGAATCACCGGAAGGCAACTTCTGTTATATTGGGGATCAGGATAAGATTGAGATTGGAGACCATATACTGACAGCGGTTTCAACCCCGGGCCATACGCCCGGACACATGATGTTCTGGATGGAACAGCCTGGGATCATGTTTACCGGTGATCATATCCTCTTTGATATTTCACCTAATATCACTGCATGGAATGGTGTGGAGGACTCCCTGGGAAATTATCTGGACAGCCTAAGGGCTGCCGGCACCTATCCTGTAACCCTGGCTCTCCCCGGACACAGGAAGGAGGGGGACTACCACCAGAGGATCCGGGATCTGACCGCCCATCATCACAGAAGGCTGGATGAGGTCATACAGATTCTTTCCCAGACCCCCGGCATGAACGCCTATGATATTACAGGTCTGATGCGGTGGAAGATCCGTGCCAGGAACTGGGATGACTTTCCGCCTGTACAGAAATTCTTTGCGGTAGGTGAATGTCTGGCCCACCTGGATCATCTTGTAAAGCAGGGCAAGGTCATCTGTGATAAGGGCAATCACATCTGGACATATGAATTAAGCGGGCAAGCCCCTCACTGATGAGGAGCCTGCCCGCTTATCGCATTTTATTCTTTTCACTTGCCTGTTCGTTGGCTATTCCGTCACCACCGGATAACCGCCGCCCAGCCATCCAGCTCCGCCTTCCTTGCCCATACCGCCCTGAAGAGAGTATGCCTCATATCCTAAAAGACGCAGGATCGCCGTTGTCTGGGAAGATGTCTGGCCTGTGTAGCAGTAAACCACCACTGGTTTATCTGTTGGAATCTGGGAGAACTGCTCCTGCATTCCCTTTGCAAATGGGATGTTGATTGCTCCCGCAATGTGGCCCTTTGCATAATCCTCTGCCTGGCGCACGGACAGGATGGTGTAATCCTCACTCTCGGCATCTACCAGTTCCATCAGAGATTCAGGCTTAAAATTAAAGGATGAAATAGTATTACTGGTGGCCTCTTTGTAGTAAGCCGCAATGGCCTCTAAAGCAGCAGGGTCAACCTCATATGTATCCTGGGGAAGAGCTGTTTCCTCCGTATCAATATATGCCTCATATCCTTCTGTCTGAGATATTCCGTTATTCCACCCGCTCTGGATGTTGGTTGCATATTTCCCTGCCACATTGAGAAGGGCAACGGTCTGGGAAGAGGTCTGGCCCGTATAGCAGTTTACATAAACCGGAACATCATCAGGGATCTTATCCAGATTATCCGCCACATCCGCTCCATAGGGCAGGTTGACGGCGCCTTTTAAATGTCCCTGGGTATAATCCTCCGGCCTTCTGATGTCAATAATAAACATATCCTCGCCTGCATCGATCTTCTCAAACAGGTCCGGTACAACAATCATATGCTTATCATCCGGAAATTCTGCAAAGTAAGCCATGGCAGCTTCCTTTACCGTATCGGTCTTGCTCTCCTCTGCCTTAGTTTCTTCCGCCGCCTCTGTCTCTTCCCTTGTATCTGCGGAAGTTTCAGCAGGGGCCTCTGTGGCTGCCGGGGCAGCTGTGGCTGTCTCTGTCACGGTCTTTGTGGCACATGCGCTTAATGAGACAGCAGCCATGGCCGCCAGTAAAACAGGAATCATTTTTTTCATAATAAAATCCTCTCTTTAATCGTCCTTCTCTATTTACTCGTTACTATTAACCATGTATCCCAAATCCTATGATGCATTCTTTTTAACGGGCGCAGCTCCTCCTGCAGGCATTTCCACAGGATTGTCACTGTTGGAGGACCACTCCAGATAAGCGCCGTCATAAATGCGGATATTCCGGTATCCTGCCTCATAAAGCTGGACAAATACAGGCGCCGCCCGCATGGATGTCTGGCAATATACAATGATCTCATCTTCCGGATAGATCTTGTCTTCCAGATAATTGATCCTGGTGATCTGTGTTGTCTTAAAGGTCCCGTCTGAGAAAAAGTTAGTCTCATAGGGGATGATAACAGAGCCGGGAACCTTTCCCTTTTCAGCAAACTCCTCCTGTGTACGCACATCCAGCAGTATCACATGGGAATCCGGCTGCTCCGCCTGCTTTCTCACATCATCCATATCAGCCAGCCAGCTGCGTGACGGTTCGCGGGCAGTAAATACTGCCGGTTCCGGGGCGGATACATCCGTTGTCATGGGAATCCCCGCGCCCTGGATCGCATCAAAGCCTCCATCGATCACCTTCACGTTCTGGTGCCCGTACATGAATAAAGACCATAACAGACGGGACGCGCCCATCCTGTTGGAATCATAAGCAAGTACAAGAGTATCATTGGAAATGCCGTTCTCCCCCATCACCTTTTCAATCTTCTTTTTGCTGGTAAGCATATTCTTTACCGGAACATTGATCACAATATCCTCGGTGGGAATATTTACCGCGCCTGCCACATGGCCTGCGCCGTACTCATCAGCGGTCCGTGTATCCACGATTACCACCTTTTTCTGTCCTGTGTAAGCGGTCAGGTCCTTGGTTGGCATGATCAGGGATTCACCTTGAACAAATGTGTGGGAGCTGCAGCCTGTAATCACGGCCGCCAGCACTGCCAAGAAGGAAAAGATTGTTAATTTTTTAGCAATCGAACCCATAAAATCCTCCCTCTTAAAGCGGATTGTTTCTAGTATTAGTTGTAGTCAGCGTTCCATCATAAGCACAAAATAAGGGCCTCAATCTTATTTCGTACAGATTTCATCTTTCATTATACTTGATATTTGTAATAATGTGGCATAAGACTTCTTTATATTGCATCATTTAATTGGATAGTAGCTTTTTTATGCCGGAATGCTATGGTAAAATAATAACAATAATTGTTGAACATTCAAAGGTAACCGGCGGATGTACAGAAAGGAACAATGATGAATCGGAACGCCAAGCACCAAACATTTGAATTGATCCCCACTCTCATATACATTTTATTCTATGGCCTTATATCGGGCGCTTTCCTGACCCGATTCCCCTTTGTCCATTCCGATGAGGCATGGCTGGCCGGGCTAAGCCGTGATATGCAGACAGCCGGCGGATTTGGCGTGACAGAGAGTTTTTTTGACCTAAAACCCCGGGTCCCCCACGCCGTCCGTATACTGTTCCACGCCCTCCAGACTGTGTTTATCCGCTTATTTGGGTATGAGATCAGCTCGGTCCGGCTTTTGTCCCTGGCAGCCGGTCTGGCCTGCCTTCTGATCCTCTATTATATAGGTAAAAGGCTGGGAGGAGCATGGATAGGCGCCGGACTTATGATCCTGGTAAGCCTGGACATGTCTTTTATCTATGCCTCCCACTTTGCCCGTCAGGAGATCCTTTTGGGAATCAGTCTTCTTAGCTGCCTGTTTCTCCTGCTGAAATGCCAGGGTCTTCCCTCCCCCAGGCAGTCTCTGTGCCTGGCTGCGCTCACCGGCATTTCCGTGGGTATACATCCCAACAGCTTTCTGTGTGCAGCGGTCTGCGGCTCTGTGATGTTATGTTCCTGTCCACGGCCCCATAACCGTCCTCTCATTCTTTACACCTGCGCCACCGGTATATTTGCGGCCCTGTTTATAGGGATCAGCTTTCTTTATGACCCCCGCTTTATTCCCAACTACTTCCTGTACGGGGAACAGGAATTTGAACTGAGCCGAAGCGCATCCGGGCGTATTGCCCAGTTCTTATATTACTTTAAAAGTATCTTCCGTCAGGAGAGCGGAACCTATTACATACCGGATCTGCGGCTGGAGCTTATCCTTATTCCCATTTTCCTCATCCTCCTGCTGCTGGCATGGCTCTTTCTCAAAAGCAGCCTGGATGAGGATGTGGTTTCCTGGTGCAGCCATACCAGGGTTCTTCTGTCTGCCATGGCCGGCCTGGCGGCTGGTATGGTGGTCATTGGGCGGTATAACCAGACCTCCATTGTTTTCTTTATCCTGTTAGGCTGGATATTGGTGATGCAGCTTCTGCTTTTGTTTGGCCCCGCAGGACGTCTCCTGTCCATCGCCGCCATGGCCGGCCTTTTGTGGAACGGCAGCCTTCAGTTAACTCCCTATATAAACATGCCCGCCTATGACTCCTATCTGGAACAGCTCAGCCGGCTGGTTCCCCGGGATGCCGGAGTTATTGCCAATCTGAACACGGAATTTTACTTTGACCAGGGAGTGCTCAGGGACTACAGAAACCTGCCCTACATGGCAAGCCGCCGGGAGCTTGAGAACTATCTTGAAATAAATAAGATCCAGTACATCTGTTTCACGGATGAACTGGACTATATCTATGAAAACCGTCCTAATTACAATGTTATTTATGGAAATGCCTCCTTTATAAAGGATCTGCAGTCCTACTGCGAATCAGACTGTACCCTGGTAGGAACTTTTGAAAATCCCATGTACGGTCCCAGGATCATCTCCCTGCTGGGTACAAAAGAATACGCATCCATCCGCGTGTACAGGGTTGAGGAGCCGTAAATCCCCTACAGACATGCCTCAAGCCCATTTCTGGTCTCCGGGGCAAATCCCTCCGCTCCCCTGTTCCACACACCTGCAAACCGGCCTGTCTCAGGGGACAATACCCCAATGGAGGTGCCCAGGACCAGCGCCTCCTCAATATCATGGGTCACCATCACAACCGTTGCCTCTGTCTGATCTGCCATTTCCCTTATGCTCTTATATAATCCCTGTTTTGTCATATAGTCCAGGCTGGAAAACGGTTCGTCCATCAGCAGCAGCCTGGGCCTTAAGCAAAGTGCCCTGGCCAGCGCCCCCCTCTGCTTCATACCTCCTGAAAGCTGATGGGGATAGCTGTCCTGAAACTCCTCCAGACCAGCCATTGTAAGATATCTCACAGCACATTGGCCATAGTCATTTCCCTCAGGTAAGATTCCTGCCTTTTTTAGGGCATAGACCAGATTTCCCTTCAGGGTAAACCATGGAAACAGCTGGTCAAAGCTTTGAAACACCATCATCATATCCTTGGAGGGGCCTGATACAGCCCTTCCATCCAACAGTATCTCCCCTTTGCCAGGCTTATTAAATCCCCCGATCATCCTGAGCAGCGTGCTCTTTCCGCAGCCGCTTTGGCCAAGGATGATATAAAAATCCCGGTCCTGAACCGTAAAACTCAGGTCGTCTAACACCATGTGCTCCGTACCGGACACCTCAAAGGACTTATAAACATTCCTGACTTCCAGCATTTTTCCTACCTCCTTTGATCCGCCTTATTATGCTTTCATTCCCCATTTTTCCAAGGTATGCTTTTCGATTGCGCCAAACAATACGTCCTCCACCAGCATTCCCACAATAATGACCAGGATAATGCCTGCAAACAGCCCCGCCGTGTTCATAAAGGTGCGCTGGGTCAGTATGTACCACCCGATTCCCCCTTTTTCCCCCACTGCGCCAAATACCATCTCCGCACTGATAAATGCCCTCCATCCCCTGGCCCAGCCTATCTTCAGGCCGGATATGAGATATGCCATGGATGCGCGCAGGCGTATCTCCAGTGTAATGGCAGCCGTGGACATGGAAAGGCTTCTGCCTATGTCCTCATAAATAGAAGGCATGGACCGGAAACCGCTGAGCAGGTTTACCAGAACCGGCCACAGGGCGGAATGGACCACAATGGCAGTGACCGCACCGCTTCCCGTGCCAAACCACATGATGATCAGGGGAAGAAGCGCCAGTCCGGGCAAAGGATGGGCCAGGGCAGTGAGGGTGTCTATCAGGCTTTCCATTACGTTGGACCAGGTGGACAAAAGCGCCAGTACCACTGCCAGCACTCCGCTGATCACCAGGGACCATCCAATGATCCCCACGGAATATATGCTCTGCCAGATCAGATCCCCATGGACCGCACCCTCATACAGGGTGCGCATCACTTCCTCCACGGACGGAAATAACAGCGGGGATACGTGAAATAGTTTCACGCTCCCCTCCCATAAAACCAGAAATACCATGATCCAGCCCATGCGCTCCAGCCATTTGTTTCTCATTTTCATTGTGTAACTCCTTATGCACTGAGATATGTCACCGATACACCACGTTGTCAAATACCAGCTCGTCCATGGGCCTGGCCTGGCTGATAAATCCCATCTCCGCCATCCGCTGGCTAAAGCGCGCCACACCGTTTAGATCAGTGGAGTAGATGGTCCCATGATACCCCATCTGACGGCTGAGCTCTTCCTGGGTTATCCCATACACAGGCGCCAAAAGCCGGACCGACTCCTGTGGATTTTCATTGATAAAATCCACAGACTCCTTTAGAGCCTCCTGGAACGCGTCATAGTAATCCCTGTGGTCCTTATAAAAATCCTCCATGGCCACACAGGAGATAAAGGTAAATGGTTCACCCATGATATCCTCCCCTGTAGCCACCACAGTTCCCCCTCCGTCCACCTCCTGGGAAATGTAAGGGGGCGTGGATACATGGGCTGTAATCTCCGTTCCTGAAAGCAGGGCATTGACCGAATCCGGATGGCTCATGGACACCAGCTGGCTGTCCAGGGCATGGGCATCCCCCAGCTGTTCCTCTGCCAGCATGCAAAGCAGTACATGCTGTGTGCAGGCCGGAGAAAGAATGGCAATGCGGTCCTCCTTTGTCATGTCCCTGAGGGACCTGACCTCTTGTCTGGAAGTGACAATGGCCACCTCATTAGAGCTCAGTCCCGCTGCATAGCGCCACTTCATTCCATTGTCAATTCCGATCAGAACCGGGGACACTCCCATGAATCCAAAATCGATCTCCCCGTTAAGCATCCCCTCCCGGATCCCCGTAGGTCCGCCGAATTGCTTCCAGTTGATCTGTACGCCAGGAAGCCTGCGCTCCAGAAATCCCTTTTCCTTCATAATCTGAAGGGGGGCGTATGCGATTCCAAACTGTTCTGCGATCCCAATGGATTCCTGTTCCTGTTTTTTACATCCCGCTGATAAAAATACCGCCGTACAAAAAGCCAAAAGGGCTGTTATATAAACCTTGTTTTTCTTTCTGCTGCTGTTCCTCAATGATGTCCTTCCTTTCCCTGCGCTTTATGGATAAAATCTGCATATCATTTCTTCCCCTGACTGAGACTTAACAGACAGGCGCCTGTAAAAATCATCCACCCTTTCCCGGATATTCTCTTTTGTGCCGCAGATCACACAGTGTCCAAAACGGGCCGTTGCATTTTCCATGACCGGGATCTCCTGACCTATTTTATAATTGTATCCCGCGTCCAGCACATAGGGCAGGGCAAGTATATCCTTAACAGGCGTGATATGGCCGATCGTTCCCGGCCTGCAAAATAGCAGCTGTACCGCCACACACCCTTCCCGGCGGTCCGCCCTGTACCCATCCGGGACTTGGACCTGATCCCGGCGCCCCATTGCGCTGTCCATCACGGCTCCCAGAATATCAAACCCGCTTACCCATGGGATGAACACATCCTCAAACGCCCCTCCGATCCTGGCTGCCAGTTCATTCACCTTTATTCCCTCAGCCCCAATTAGGATCTGCAGGTAAAACGGCCCGTTCTCCAGTTCAAAGGCATCTGCCACCCTTTTGCTTATGTCCTCTATCTCCTCATACAGATCCATGTGCACGGAGGGAAACCTGTGCCCTGTACAGACCCCTATATGGGTCTGGTCCGGATACAGCAGCCGGTCCGTGACCGTAAGGATATGAAGCCTGCCGTCTTTGATCCACCCGCTTACCGTCACCTCGTCACTTTCATAGAATTCCTCCGCCAGCGCCTGACTGCATCGGGAAAATGACAGGGTATGCTCCAGATGTTCCATTACCTCCAGAGGCGTATCTAACTTATAGATCCCTCTCTGTCCCTGGGAATCCAAAGGTTTAATAACCAGAGGCGTCTTAAGTCCCTTAAGCTCCTTCTCCCCGGTACTCCTGTCCACCAGCCTGTACCTGGCTGTGGGGATCCCCGCCTGTGAAAGGATCTGTTTCATCTGCTTTTTATTTGTGACCGAATACGCCTGCTCCACTGTCAGCAGACCGGGCAGCCCCAGCTCCCTGCTGATACATGCGCACGTATAAACAGGCTGGTCCGTGCCCATGGTCATGACCCCTGTCACCCCGTACCTCTTCGCAGCCCTGATGCATGCCTGCACATCAAAGGTACTTATCTTCTCATGCACGCCGCAGACAGACGCTGCCAGGGGATTCTTGGTATAATCAGCCAGAACCGTGTCCACTCCCATGGACCTGGCCCTCTGGGCACCGTGAAGCTGACAGTTGGATCCTCCCAGCATCAAAAGCTTTTCAGGGCGTATCAGGTCCCTGATCCTGTAAACCGTCTGTCTGCGCCCATTTCCGCCTTGTCCGCATTCCTTCTCATCCTGTCCGAGTCCCTTTCCGCCCCGGTCCAGTCCGTAATACCATGCAATATTTCCATACAGCCGCAGCAGCTTTCCCAAATTATATCCGCTGAAGCCATATTGTCTTCTGCCCGGTGTGTAATACAGGTTTTCCACCTTTAGTTTCCTGCCCTTTATTTCCGCGCTTTTTAAAGCAGCGGCCGACAGATAAAAAAATCCCCGGGGCTTCATGGCCAGGGCATCCTTTACAACTTGCGCCGTCATGACTCTGAGGCTGCTGACCTTCATTCCCCGCGGCGCTCCGATCAGGCGTGAGAACAGCAGATCCCTCATCCCGCTCCCCACCCTTCGGTATACAGGACGTCCGTTCCTCTTCCTGCCTTTGGAAACATCATGATCCCGCCCATGATGCAGCATCTTGTGATCCGATATCTTATAAGCCGGTATCCCATAGGCCAGATCACATTTCCCATCCGCCACCTGCCCGTACAGCTTTCTAAGCATCCGCGGCGGCTGTTCCAGATCGTCATCTATGGTTCCATAGGTCCGGCAGGGCCCCACATGTCTCAGTCCGCACAGGATGGCTGCCTGTTGTCCGAAATTTCCGTCCAGCATCGCCAGGGTCACCTCGGGCCTCAGGCAGTTCTCCATCAGATACCGGGCCGTATCTTCGTCATTGCTGTCATCCACCAGGCAGATCCGTATCTTGATATCCGGAAGGAACGTCTTTTCAAGCTCCAATACCAGCTTTTTCACCGATTCGCGGGACCGGTAGACCGGTATCACAATTCCCAAATCATATGCCATATTTCTTGCCTTTCCCTTCTGCCCTTGGGGCTTAATGTCCTGTGCACGCCCGTATCACCATATCGGTTGTATATTCCACCTGTTCCATGGTCATCAGCCCATGAATCGGCAGGCGGAGCAGTGTACAGGAACACTTGGCAGATTCTTTTAGATCCTGCTCTTTATATCCCATGGCTGCGCCCTGGGGAGACATATGGAGAGGTACGTAGTGGGTCCTGCACTCAACTCCGTTTTTTAAAAGGAACTCCCTTACAAGGTTTCTCTGCCTTTCATGTTCAAACCTGAGATAGAAAATGTGGCCGTTGTACCCGGCATACTTCGGGATCCCCATAAGGCGTATGGTCCCGCCTTTATCCAGCGCCGTAAGCCGTTCCCTATACCCCTGTGCGATCTCCCTGCGCTTTAAGGTAACCCTTTCAAGTATCTCCAGCTGGGAGGCCAGCATGGCTGCAGGCAGCTCTCCCATGGCCGTACATGACCCAGGCATGTTCCAGGTATAACGGTCCACCTCTCCCCGCAGATACATGGACCGGTTGGTCCCATGGAGCCTGTACTGTCCGGCTTTTTCATACAATTTCTGGTCCCCTGTCATCAAAACACCGCCTTCCCCGCAGGTGAGATTCTTTGTGTGGTGAAAGCTTATTGCCCCAAAATCCCCCATTGTGCCAAGTGCGTGCCTCTGATCGTCCCGTCCTGTATAGAAGGCTCCGATTCCCTGTGCAGCGTCCTCTATCAGGGCGATCCCTGCATCCCCGGCAGCTGCCAAAAGTTCTTCCATGGGACAGGATACCCCTGCATAGTGGACCGCCACCACGGCTCTGGTCCTTGGTCCGATCTTTCTCGCCATATCCCTGACAGATATGTTCTGGGTTTCCTGATCAATGTCGCAGAACACAGGAACTCCTCCGTGTAAAAGCACGGCATTGGCCGCCGAGGGGAAATTAAAAGAGGGCAGGATCACCTCGTCCCCCTGTTTTAACCCCAGGCATCCCACCGCTGTTTCCAGGGCAGTAGTGCAGCTGGTTGTAAAAAGGGGATTGGTCCCCGGAAACAGCATATTCCATTTATTTATAACCATGTTCATAATAAAACCATCTGTCTCCAGGTCAGAGGACAGACAGTTATTAACATACCTGCTTTCTGCTTCCCCGTGACAACGCCCATAGAAGTTTACTTTCATGCCAATCCCCCTTTTATACGCTGTAAAATTGTGATAAACTGTTATCAATCCCTATAATGTGCACTCCCATAGATTCATCGGCCCCATCTTCGCGGCTGACTTTACGGGAGCACACGAACCCCAAAAGGAGGACGCCTGTATGTACGAACTGGATTGCCTGGGCGACATGTGCCCCATCCCTATCATGAAACTAAAACAATGCAAACAGATCAAGGAAAAAGGCGGGCAGTTAAAGCTGGTCACAGACCACAGCTGCGTGGTGGAATCCATCTCTGACTACTGCAGGAAGCAGAAGCTTCAAATCCATGTGGTAGAACCCATGAACGGGATCTGGGAGCTGTACATAGAAAACTGATCTGCATCAGCAGATACTTTTGCTTACAATGGAGATAAAATACTTAACGATCTCCTCCAATGTCTGGTTCTCTTTGGCTTCATGCATATGGTATATGGAATACACATCATAATTCAGATCAAAATCCGTCACCGGAATGATCTTGATCTGCTTTTGGTACACTTCTTTTTTGATGGTAATATAGGGCAGGAAGGCTACGCCGTGGCCTGCCATTACCGTGCTCTTTACCGACTCCGTGGAATCCAGCTGGAACATGACCTTAAATTTCTCTACCGGATGCCCCTGCTGGTCCAGATACTGCCTCAGCAGACGGTAGGAACTGAACTGCTCATTGAGCATCACCATGGGGATCCGCTTCAGGTTATCCAGGGTGACCCGGTCCGGTATGTGAAACCCGTGGCTGGCCACCAGGCAGATTTTATCGCTGAACGCAGGGCTGCACACAATCTTTTCCTCCTGGATCTTACCCACGATAAATCCCAGGTCTGCCTGCCCCCTCTCGATCCTGTGTATCACCTCATTGGAGGAGACGGAATTCAGGCTGAAGGAATAGTTGGGATATTTGTGGTTTACCTTGTAAAGACAGCAGGGAAGGGCATAGTTGCATGCCACCGGGGTGGCTGCAATCCTGAATGTTCCGCTGTATGTCTGAAGATTATCAAGCTCTTCCCTTAAATCCGAATAGGTTTCCAGAAACTGGGCCGAATATTTATTCATTACTTCCCCGGCCTTTGTAAGGGTGATTCCCCGATTGGACCTTTCAAACAGTTTAACCCCCAGTTCCTCCTCCAGCCTCTGCATCTGCTGGCTCAGGGCAGGCTGGGATATATGGCTGGCCGATGCAGCCTTGGAAATGCTCTTTTCTCTTGCGATCCGATCAAACATGATTATCTGTTCTATCAACATATTATTCATTCCCCCATACGGAAACCGGTTTACACGCGCTCTCATTTACTATTATATATGTATGTTAAAAAAAACACAATATCAGCTATTGCATCTGCTTATAGCAAAATCTTATACAGTATAAGAATTTAAAATAGTGAAATTTTTATCAATGTGCTATAATGAAATCTGTAGATAAGCGTTCTGATCCTCAAATCTATACAAAAAGGAGGTGCATTGAATGCAGAATAATGCAACTGAGACAACTGGAAGCAGCATCCGGCGCAGTTCCGGAAGCTCGGGCAGTTCCCGGCCAAGGAAGAAAAAGAAAAACCAGCTTCCCATTGGCTTTGGCGTGCTGCTGGCCATGATCATCATCGGCCTGCTTCTAGGTCTCAAGAATGGCACACTTGCACTATACTGGGC
The DNA here is from genome assembly GCF_040545455.1 of Enterocloster citroniae. Taxonomy (NCBI): domain Bacteria; kingdom Bacillati; phylum Bacillota; class Clostridia; order Lachnospirales; family Lachnospiraceae; genus Enterocloster; species Enterocloster citroniae. The sequence continues at coordinate 125,952 of NZ_JBEPLZ010000015.1, forward strand.
ATTTGGCTGTTGTTTCGGTTTTATCCTGCAGAAGTCCCGATTTTGTTTTACCGCCTCGCTAAGGGACCCCTGTATAACCGGCTCCACATCCATCACCCGGGCGGTGCTCATTGCATTCGCTATTACCACGATTGGATTTACAGCAATTAAATACGGCGCATTTGTAAATGGCCAGGAAATCCCAGGCCAGAGCTACATCATGCCCATCAGCCTTGCAACAGCAGTTGGAGGCATTATGTTCGGGGTCGGTATGGTCATTGCCGGCGGCTGTGCATCCGGAACCCTGATGCGTGTCGGCGAAGGATTTGCCATGCAGATGTTAAGTCTTTTGTTCTTTGTCATCGGTTCCCTCATTGGCGCGGGCCACATGGGATGGTGGACCGAGAATTTTATTGCGACTGCTCCCAGGATCTTTCTTCCGGATGTGTTCGGATGGGCGGGCGCAGTGGTCTTACAGTTAGTGATCATCGGGCTGCTCTACATTGCAGCTGATTTGTACGAAAAAAAACGTATGGGAAACACAGAGGACTAAGGCCCTGTGTTCATGAAAGGAGATTATTATGGCAGAATTTACAATTGATTGTTTAGGCGAGGCTTGCCCCGTACCTTTAATGAAGGTTCAGAAACAGATTGAAAAAATGGCGGTTGGTGATGTTCTGGTTGCACAGATCGACCACAGCTGCGCAATGAAAAATGTTCCCGAGTGGGCAAGAAATCAGGGATATAACGTTGAAATCGAGGAAGTGGATGACGGTGAGTGGGAGATTGTGATCGAAAAGACAAAATAGAAAGGATACAGGTGGTATTTTGAAAGCTTTTTGGGATAAATTAAGTTCTAACCCATATTACAAACAAATTTTCAAAAATCCATTTACATATGTAACCGGCGCTGTCCTGTTATCCATTTTCCAGATCGCCATGTTTGCATCCACCGGCTCTCCCTGGGGAGTGTCAGGGATCTTTGCCAACTGGGGCGCATGGCTGTACCGGCTGGTAGGCGGGAACGTGGATAAATGGTATTACTTTTCCTCTGAAGGTGCCCAGAGCACATTAAACGCAGGGATCATGAACCATCCCGGCTCCTGGCAGAATTTCGGCATCATCGCGGGAGCCCTGGCAGCGGCCCTGCTGGCATCCCAGTTTAAATTTAAGAAGATCAAATCCTTAAAACAGGTAATTGCCGCAACCCTTGGAGGGCTTCTCATGGGTTATGGCGCCCGTCTCGCCGGAGGATGCAATATCGGAGCGCTGTTTTCAGCCATTGGCTCCATGTCTGTATCCGGCTGGGTATTTGCGTTCTTTCTTTTTATCGGGGCATTTATAGGAAGCAAGCTGCTGGCAAAATTCTTCATGTAAATAACGGGATAACCCAAAACCTTAAAATATGGGGACATCAATGCAGACACAGAATGTAGAAAAAGCAGCTATATTTTGTGTCTGTATTTCATTACGCATTTTACGCCTTTTCGGTTTATGATCTCATTCATGACCAGTTGGGCGATCTTATTTGAAAGGCAGGTTTTAACATTGGAAAAAAAGACTGAACAATATGACGTTGTGATTATAGGAGGAGGTGCAGCCGGTCTCACCGCTGCCATTTACTGCGGGCGCGCCCGTTTAAAGACCCTGGTAATTGAAAAAGCGCTGGTAGGCGGACTGGCCACATACACCAATGAGATTGAAAACTATCCGGGATTTCCCGAGGGCAGCACCGGCCTTGGCCTGATGGAGCTGTTCCACAAGCAGGCTAAAAAATTCGGCGTAAAATTTAAGCTCACCGATGTGCGCGCCGTACAGCTGGAAGGGGACACTAAGGTGGTGGAAACCTTCCGCACCAACTATGAATGCCGCAGCGTCATCATTGCCAGCGGCGGAAAACCAAGGCTTACAGGGGCGCCGGGTGAGGACAAATTCCTCTATGACAAGGGAATTTCCTTCTGCGCAACCTGTGACGCGGCTGCCAACACAGGTAAAACCGTAATGGTCATTGGTTCCGGTGACGCGGCCATAGAGGAAGGCATGTTCCTGACCAAATTTGCCAGCAAGGTGATCGTCAGCGTCATGCATGAGGAAGGAAAGATGGACTGCAATGAGATTGCAAGGGAGGAAGCCCTGGCCAATCCCAAGATGGAGTTTATCTGGAATACCCTGCCTGAGGAATTCAGAGGCGATGAGGAACACCTTCACAGCGTGGCGCTGAAAAACTTAAAGACCAGCGAAATAATCGATGTGCCTGTGGACACCTGTTTCCTGTTTATCGGCTATGTTCCAAACACTGAAATTTTTAAGGGTATCATTGACATGAACCGCTCCGGTTATGTGCTTACCAATGAGAAGATGGAAACAAATATGCCCGGCGTATTTGCAGCAGGGGATGTGCGCGACAAATTCTTAAAGCAGGTGGCCACCGCGGTGGGCGATGGTGCAATTGCAGGATATGCAGCTGAGAAATACCTTGCAGAAAGCGAAATATTTGAAAATCAGATCATGGACCCGTCCCTTCCGGGCCTTGTGTACATCTGGAACGCGGTAGAAACTGCCAGCCGCGGCCTTCTGCCCGTCATTGAGGAATTTGAGCAGGAACACGGCCGGAGTGTTAAGGTGACCAAGGTGGACATTTATAAATCTGCCGGCATTGCCAACCGCCTGGGCATTACCACGGTCCCCAGCGTAGCATTTATCAAGGACGGCAAACTTGCAGGAGTCCTTACGGAGGACATTACAAAAGAAGCGCTTAAAGCTGCTTTATAGTATTACCACATATAAACCCATACAGCCCTCTCTGCCCTGCGGATCCCTTATTCCCGCACACAGATCCAGGGCTGTTTTTATAACTTTTCCACCGGTGTGAGTAAAATACCGTTCAAATTGTGGATAACATTTACTTTCCTTCTTATTTCTGTTAAAATATATCCTCAGAAAGCCTGTTATCATTCGGGCAAAACATAATACAAAAGAAGGTGACACCATGAAAATTGTAATCATAGACGGCCAGGGCGGCAAAATGGGAAAATCCGTGATCGAGCAGTTGAAAAAGCGTTTTCCTGATCTGGAGACCTATGCCATAGGCACCAACAGCATTGCCACATCCGCCATGCTGAAGGCAGGGGCCACTTACGGAGCCACGGGTGAAAATCCAGTGATCGTAAATTCCCATGATGCCAATATCATTATAGGTCCCATCGGCATTGTCATGGCCAATTCCCTGTTAGGCGAGATCACCCCTGCCATGGCCACAGCCATAGGGTCCAGCAGCGCATATAAGATACTGATTCCGGTTAACCGCTGCAATCACTATATTGTCGGCTGTCAGAACAGTACCTTATCCGATTATATCAATATGGTTTGTGATGAGGTTGGAAAGGAAGTGAATTCCAAATGAGGACCATAGAATTTAAAATGGAACGCCAGGGCCTTGTAAACAAAGGCGACAAGGTTAGGATCATTGAGCGCGAGGGTACCAGCAGCTACAGTTATATCATTGACCCGGCAGTGGCCATGTCCGGCTGTTTTGCCGCACGCTACCGCATCAAATCCGAATACGGCATTGTAAAGGATATCCGTGAAAATTCCAGGGGATTCTACGTGATCGTGGACTTTGATGAGGATGAGCCTGACTAATACCCTGTACCAATCAAACCTGGTACCCTATACCAATCAAACCGCCGGCAAACAAAGGGGGTATGGAACATAAAGCAGTTTCAAAAACACAGGAAATCCCAGGCGGCCAAATCATTGCTGGCAACGTCCCTGACTGCAGGCGCTGCCTGCCTGATCACAGGTACATGCCTGTACCATATGGCCCTAGATGCACATACAGACAAATCCGGGCTTTTAAAGCCTTCTCCCCACGCCAATCCGGTTCCCCAAAGACACCCCCTGGACCTGGAGAAAAGCAAAAAGCTTAGGGAGCAGTACCAGGATGTGGAAATTCTATCCTTTGACCACCTAAAACTCCACGGATACCTGTGCACACAAAAAGGATCCTCCCAGGATACAGACCGCTGGGCCATTCTGGTACATGGCTATGACGACTCGGGTCTGTGGTTTCATGAGGAAGCCCTTGCATTTTACAGACAGGGTTTTCATCTTCTCCTGCCCGATGCCAGGGGACATGGAAAAAGCCAGGGCACTTATGTGGGAATGGGCTGGCATGACCGCCTGGATATTATAAACTGGATATATTGGATCATCCGTCAGGATTCCCGTGCTAAGATCGTCCTTTACGGCGTATCCATGGGTGCTGCCGCCGTAATGATGGCTGCAGGGGAACCACTCCCTGATCATGTAAAGGCTGCGATGGAGGACTGCGGATACACATCTGCATGGGATGTCCTGAAATACCAGTTAAAAGCCCAGTTCCACCTTCCTGCATTTCCCGCCCTCACCTGCGCGGGCCTGATGACCCGTCTGAAAGCCGGTTACGGGTTAAAGGAAGCTGATGCCCTGAAAAGCGTGTCCAGGACAAAACTCCCCATACTGTTCATCCATGGAACAGAGGACCGGTTTGTCCCCTTTGAAATGTGCAGAATGCTCTATGATGCGTGTAAAAGCGAAAAGGAATACCTTGCAGTAGAAGGCGCCGTCCATGTAAGATCTGCCATGGTTGGCGGCCCAGCATACTGGAACAAGGTATTCCAATTTATCAACAGCTATATATAAACAATCCTACCCAATGGGTATAATCTGCACATTGCCCGAAGGCTCTGAAACAGGAGGAACCGTTGGCGTGGGAAGTGTCTCCTGACCCGGCTTATCCGTGCTGATAAGCGGGTCATTATTTATGGAGGGATTAACAGGCGCCACCGTGGGGGTATTGGATGGTGATATGTCGGATGGCGGAGTAATAATGGGCTGTACAATTGCGTCCGTCTCCTCCGTAGCACTGCTTTCCTCCGGTGCGGTACCGGCCGCCATATCAATAAGTACCCGATCCCCGCTGTTTAACTCAATAGCCTTACTCCAAAGCACGCTGGTGATCCCGCTGCTTCTGTTCCAGTCACAGTCATGCCACAAACAGATGACTTTACCGTCCCTGGCCATCACGATCTCCAGCATGTCATTGCCATCCACATGCTTTCCTGTTCTGGCGGAACTGTCATTGATCCTGTAAATATTTCCATCGCGGGAAATAACGGCAGCCACACCATATGCCTGTTTCCAGATTGCAGGATGGTATTCCCCATAGATCTGGCCCTCATCCTCATAGTAATACATATTCTGCATCACTCCCGGGAAACGCTCCGATACAGCCTGCTTATTCTGCCCATCCATGTCTGTCTTGAATATCTGACTGTACCACTCTCCGCTGGCTGTTTTTTCCACATAACTGCTGTAATAGATCTGGTTATCCACAATACAGTAACTTTGTACACCATAGGTTTCCTTGATAATCCCCGTATCCCTTCCATCCTGCTTCACATTCACAGATGTATTCGTACCGCTTCCTCCCAGATAATATGTTTTGCCGTCAATGGTCAGCTGTCCATGTTTTACATATTTGATCAGGCCGTCTTCCTCGATCCTGTAGATACGGTCCCCAACATTCACACTGTTTCCGCTTTCAGCCACAGCCGGATTGCCTATCTCATCCACCAGATAACAGCTGTCATCCTTAATGACCACAGAATACCTGGCTTCACCGGTTGCCATTTCCGTACCCGAGGTGGCGGAAAGGATCTTCCCTCCCTGGGAATAATAAATAATATCATCCAGGACCAGATACCCTTCTACGTTCTCTGCAATCAGCTCCTTTGTATTCCTTCCCGGCATCATGCGGAACAATTTATTACAAAGTCCCTTCTCAGCCTCACTGAGACGTGACAGCTGGCTTTCTTTGACCTTAGGCAGGAAATATACGTAATCGCCGTAAGCTCTCATAGAATTCTTTGTAGTGCGTTCTGGCGCCGATTCTCCCCCCAGCACCATGATCTTATTCTCAACTGTCCTGCGGTACATGATGGTCTTAAAAAGACCTGTCCCCTCTTCATCTTTTAAAAAGCACCAGAAGGCATTGGTGCGCACCAAACTGTCCAGGTTCTCTCCCGTGCTCTCCGGCACATAATCCAGATCCGTCCCGATCTTCTTTAAATAACCCTTTGTATCATGGAATGTAAATATCTGTCCCTCCTGTTTCCATTCCCCTGTGATCATAAAACCGTCTTCACCGAAATGGTACAGATATCCTCCAATCTCTTTCCACGCATCTGTAACAAAATTCTTTTCATCCAGATAATACCTCCACCCCTCATCTGTCTCATACCATCCTGCTTTTGGACCCTCGTCCGTATCAATCTCAATGTGGGTCGTCTCCTCAGCCTTTGAAAAATCCAGTTCCTTATAATCGGAGCTGATCTTACCAAATACTCTGACCACCACATAGATGGCGGCTGTCATAACCAAAACAGCTATGAGAATCAGAAATATCATCTTAACTGCCGACTCTTTCTTTTTACGTTGTCTGTTCATCTGATTTTCCTCTGGTCTCTTTTGTTTCATTGCCATTTGTTCTATTCAAAAATACTTTTAAATGTTGAAACATAATTATAGTATCAGACTTCGCTTTGTTTTACAATGAAGGAAATCTTACAATAATACAAAAAACAAAAAAAGCACCCACCCATAAAGGATAAGTGCTGCGTGCCCAGAGCCGGAATCGAACCAGCGACACGAGGATTTTCAGTCCTCTGCTCTACCAACTGAGCTATCTGGGCATCTGATGAGCGTGCCGGGGTTCGAACCCGGGACAACTTGATTAAAAGTCAAGTGCTCTACCGACTGAGCTACACGCCCAGAGTTTTTAAGTTTTTGCAAAAAAAATTGCGGGGGCAGGATTTGAACCTACGACCTTCGGGTTATGAGCCCGACGAGCTTCCAGACTGCTCCACCCCGCGCTAATATATAATTATAAATGTTTTAAAATGTTTTGTCAAGAAACATTTTAAATGGGCGAAGGTGGATTCGAACCACCGAAGGCATTGCCAGCAGATTTACAGTCTGTCCCCTTTGGCCACTCGGGAATTCGCCCTTATTAAGTTAGTATATACACATTTCTAAGAAAAATACGTTAGTGGGGCCTACAGGGCTCGAACCTGTGACCCTCTGCTTGTAAGGCAGATGCTCTCCCAGCTGAGCTAAGACCCCATAGGTATTTTCTTCAGCGTGTATATGAAAGAAAAACGACCCGGAACGGGTTCGAACCGTCGACCTCCGCCGTGACAGGGCGGCGCTCTAACCAGCTGAGCCACCGGGCCATTAAAGGCATATACATACCTTCAAAACCACATATTGAAAACCGAATTGAAACTTCCTTCTTTTCCCTAAACCTTTTGGTTAAGCCCTCGACCGATTAGTATTAGT